>WFSC01000216.1 GCA_015486185.1 Bacteroidales bacterium
GAACCAACGTGTAGCGACTGGTATGAATGCCGTAATGCCGTTTCACCATATGCCACCCCGGATATTCATAATAATGGTAATACATGGCCGTGCGCCAGTCTTTGGGATCCTTTCCCTGGAAGACAGGACGAAGGGATCTCCCCTGCATTTCGTCCGGTATGTTCACCCCGGCATAATCAAGGAAGGTCTCTGCAAAATCCAGGTTGGATACGAACTTATCACTCACCCGGCCCGGTCTGATCTCTTTGGGATAACGTACCAGCAGGGGCGTCCGCAGTGACTCCTGATAGATCCAGCGTTTATCGAACCACCCGTGTTCACCAAGATAAAACCCCTGATCAGAGGTATAAACCACGATCGTGTTTTCTGTCAGGTGGTGATCATCAAGGTATTTCAATACTTTTCCCACGTTATCATCCACCGAAGAAATAACGGAAAGATAATCCCGTAAAAAACGCTGATATTTCCACAGGGCAACATCCCGTCCGTCATGTAAATGCAGGTCAAAGAACCGGTCATTACGGACCCGGTATTTTTCTTTCCAGATTTTGGCTTGTTCCGGCGTAAACCTGCCAAGAATATTCTGACCATGGGGACAATATAACAGACTGTCGGAACCTTTTCTGACAGACATCTTGAGATCAGATCCCTCGTACATATCCCGGTAAATATTCATTTGTTGCTCCGAAGCAGCCAACCTGCCATGATAGTTATCAAAAAATGTTTTGGGTATAGGAAAATCAATACTATCATACCTGTTTATTTTATTCAGGTTGGGCATCCAGTTTCGGTGCGGAGCTTTATTATGGATCATTAAGCAAAACGGTTTTTTCTTATCCCATTTTTTATCCAGCCATGCCAGTGCATATTGTGTAATAAGATCCGTAGCATAACCTTCCCTTCGGGATGTATCGCCGTTCTCTATAAAATCGGGGTTATAATAATGACCCTGTCCGATCAGTATATCGTAATAATCAAAGCCCGTCGGCAGGCTCACCAGGTGCCACTTCCCTATGATGGCTGTCTGATAGCCACTCTTCTGTAAAAGTTGGGGGAAGGTGGTCTGCCGGCCGTTAAACACATCTCCGTTTGCTTTGAATCCGTTTAAATGGCTGTATTTACCTGTCAGGATCGTAGCCCGGCTGGGCCCGCACAACGAATTGGTGACAAAAGCATTATTAAAACGGATCCCTTCTTTTGCAATCCGGTCAATGTTTGGCGTAGGAGCCAGTTTGCCGATTGGATAACCATACGCACTGATGGCCTGGTAAGCATGATCGTCACTCAGGATAAAAACAATATTGGGTCTTGTATTCTCCGACTTGTTTTTATCCTCTTTTTTTTCATTTGAGCAGCTGGCTAACGTAAATAGTCCCAGGGACAGAACAAAAAGTCCCTTCCAAAATACTTTGTTAAGTTTTTTCATGAGTATATAATTTAGTTGTAAATTTTGCGAATTCATTTTTTTATTTTTACATAGTTTCTTTTTTTAATCTTAAAAAATCATTCAATGTAAGGGTAAATCCATGTCAAATATATCATAGAGAAATGAAAAAAAGGTTTGATTAGCGTTCTTTTGGGTTAGTTCCGCGAAAGTTACGTATGACCAAACTACCACTAAACAAGGTTACCGGAAAAAACTATTTTATACCTTACAATGAAACAAAAAAATACGACATTAATGCCGTTATTAATAACGTTATTATTTTTTTGATTATGGTCCGCTTCATATGCCTTCTCCGGCGTATCGATCAAACCAGGATTTATTACCCGGACATAACTTTTGGCAAGATTATCATTTACCTCGGAAAGATAGCCGATGAGCCGGTCTTTCAGACCTTCAAACTGACCCCAATAGGTTTCCAGGCCTATGCCGAATAAACCTGTTTTAAGGGAATGGGTTGTTTTTTTCATGTTATAAAGATTGTTTTACCGAATTATATTCAATTTATTTTTTTATGCTTTTGGAGATACTTCTTAACTCTGTGGGACTAACTCCCATTTTACTTTTGAAGATCCGGCTAAAATAATAGACGGACTTAAATCCAACCTGGTAACTTATCTCTTTAATTATCTTATCTGTTGACAGCAACATTTCCTTTGC
>WFSC01000217.1 GCA_015486185.1 Bacteroidales bacterium
CATTCTGATTACCCAGCGAACCAAAGGATCCCCGCAACTTCATGCTGTTCACAATATTCCCCAGCGGGGCCCAGAAATCCTCCTTCGAAATATTGTATCCCGCCGATACACTCGGGAAAAAACCCCAACGATGATCCGGCGCAAAACGCGATGACCCGTTGTAGCGCGCATTGAACTCAAACAGATATTTCTCCTTGTAGTTGTAATTGATCCGCCCGAAAACCGCCTGGGTAGCCCAGTGCCCCATCCAGTCATCCACTTCCGGGTTATCGCCCAGGGCAGTACTGATCGACGGAACCGCATTGGAGATAAGATTCCTCCGTGCCCCCATCAGTCCCGAATAAAACTTCGTCTCCTGCTCATAACCGGCCATCACCTTGAAGTAATGACCACCCAACTGTTTCTCATAGGAAGTCTTCCCGTTGAGCAACGTATAATTGTCATAGTTATACTCCTCGGAAAACTCACTAAAAGGTGAACCTATATTACCAATCGACCCGTTGGGCACATTCACCAGGATCTTATGAACATGCTTTGTCAGGCGGTTGTTCCAGTGATTATAATTATAAGAAGCCCATATCTTCCATCCTTTTATCGGTTCGATCTCTGTCCCGAGAGTGACCCACAGGTCATTACTGGTATTAACATCAGGAGAATTTCTCATCAGGTAAGCCACAAACGGGTTGGAGATGGTACCATCCCAGTTGTACATGGGCGTGGTAGGCCAGAATTTCATCACCTCATAAAGAAATTCTGTCCGGTCATATCCCCCCTCCAGGGTACTGGGATGTTGTGTCTTGGTCTGATTATACTTGGTGCTGAAATCGAAACGTAACCACTTGGTCGCATCCGTATGAACATTGGCAACAATATTATTGCGCTTATAGTATTCATCGGCCCAGTGGTAGGAACCTTGCTGATAATAATTACCTGCAGATATATAATATTGTGTATTATTACTGCCGCCATTGAGGCTCACGGTATGTTTCTGACGGGGTGTAAAGTTTCTGTAGTACTTATAGAGCCAGTCATAATTGGCATTACCGTCGTGACGTCCTCTCCATAGGTTATACGGAGGATTTGCTGTATCATATTCCGGGAGATAAGTTCCAGCCATATGCCTTTTGATGCGGTCGATCTGTTCATCCGAAAATTTATGAGGCGTTCCGGTAAAATCATGAACTTCATTAAAAACCTTTACAAATGTCAAGGCATCTACAAAATGAGGAAGATTAATCAGATGTGACCAACCGAAATTGTTGTTATAACTTACCTGGATGCCTTTTCCTTTCTTCCCTTGTTTGGTAGTGATCAACACCACCCCGAAAGGAGCCCTTGAACCGTATATGGCCGAGGCTGCCGCGTCTTTCAATACCGACACGCTTTCAATGGTTTCCGGATCCAGTTCGTTGGGATCCATGGGGGTCCCGTCCACCAGGATAAGCGGACTGTTTCCTCCCGAGAGCGTACCCACACCCCTGATGTTCCACCAGTTGCCAGCACCGGGTTCTCCCCCTCTGTTGGAGAGGTTGATCGTCAGATTGGGAGTTGTACCCTGTAATAGCTGACCCACGTTGGCCGCCGGCCTGTTCTCCAGCGCCTTACTGTTTACAACATCTACCGCTCCCGTCAAGTTTACTTTTTTCTGGGTTCCGTAACCCACCACTACAACCTCTTGCAGACCCAGCACATCTTCCTCCAGCTTTACATCAATCGTTGTCCGGTTCCCCACAAGCACATCCTTCTTCATGTAGCCCACATACGAGAACTCCAGCATAGCATTGGGATCCTGCACCGTCAAAGAATAGTGTCCGGAAGCATCTGTAGTCGTCCCCGTCCGGGTGCCTTTGACCACAATGGTCACCCCCGGCAAAGGATACCCCTTCTCATCCGTAACCGTACCACTTACATGGATACCCTGCAATTCTTTCTTTACCCAGGTAATCTCTTCCTGTTGATCTGGAACCAACAGGATCTGATTCCCCATTAACACGCTTTTTACATCCGTCCCGCGGAAAAGTGCAGCCAGGATTGCACCAATCTGCTGATCCTTCACATTTACATCCACCTTCCGCTTAACATCTACCAGTTTCTGATTATACATGAAATAATAATCACTCTGGTTTTCAATATAATCCAGGACAGATTCTATCGTCACATCTTTCATATCCACGGTAAGGCGCGTCTCCTGAGAAAAGGAAGTGGATGCAACTACCTGGAAAACACCTAAAAACAATAAAAAGAAGGAAATTTTCATGACAAGAAACCATTTATGAGCACTTAAATTAATAAATTTAAGTTGTACTCCATTGTAATTGAATTTATTTTCCATAACTTTGTAACAATTAGTAGGTTAATATTTGGCACTGTAATCTGGTGATTAATACACCTGCTAAGAATTCTGACAGGAAAGTGTGTGGTGCACTTTCCTGTTTTTTTTTGCTCAATGATCATCATTTTCTCATAGGCACAAATATTTTAACAGGTTTATTTAATTATTTAATTATTTAAATGGTAATCTAATTCTTCTGTGATTTCTGTGATTTGATCATAGCGACATATTTGGCCCTGTTCTTTTTCAGGAACAGGTAGATCTCCTTGTGACATACCGTACCATCCAGCTTCACATTCCTCATGGGAATATAATAATCGATCGGCGAGGTGATCTTCAGCATCTTCAATACTTCATCCAGGGTCTCATCCTTAAACGTAGCACGATAACGATAACTTTCTATTTCTTTATCCTTGATGATCATATGTACATTGTACCACCGGTTGATCTTCTCAACCACCTCAGGCATGGAATCATTGCGAAACATCAGGATCCCTTCCCGCCACGAGACATACTTAGAGGTCATAACATTCTGCTTATAATAAGCCCCTCCTGATTTACTGATACTTACCTTTTGTCCAGGATTCAGTTCCGTGATACGTTTTTGTTTGTTTCCTACCATAACCTCATTAATCGCAACTTTACCCGACTCCAGTACAATAGAGATTTTCCGGTCGGTAGGGTAATTCAATACATCAAATTTCGTCCCCAAAGCGATTACATTCATATTGGCGGTATTAACAATAAAAGGCTTACGGGGATTCTTCACAACATCAAAATAACCCTCCCCGCTCAGCATGACTTTTCTTGTCCTGCCTGTGAATTTTACAGGAAATTTCAGCGTGCTGCCGGAGTTAAGCCACCCCTTAGAGCCGTCCGGCAAAACAAAATGTGTCCGGGTACCAAGGGGAGAATAAACCTCAGCATACCCGGGCTCTTTATTATTCTTAAAAATATATAATACCGCCAGGGTAAGTAAAGGTATCAGTAAAATGGCTGCTGCTTTCGAAAATTTATGATACACTCTGTGTAAGAAAGATCTGCGCTCTACCCTCCATTCATCCTTATAGATCTGATGATAGATCCTGTCCAGTAATTTCTTCCCATCGATATCAGGCTCTCCTGAAACATCTAACTCTTTCCAATGCCCCAATAATTTGTATTTAAGGGATTTCTCATATTTTGGATCCCTGAACCAGCCCTCCACCTCTGCTTTTTCCTCCTGATTGCAGACGCCACTAAAATATTTTTTTAATAACCCGGTATCTATCTGTTCTTTATACATCATCTTTTTATTCTCAAATAATAATTATCATATCACAAATCTGTTATCTCTTTAATTATATCATTTATATCCCGAAAAAATGTTTTACTCCCGTAGCTGTTTCATTTTTCTTTTGAAAAAAAACCTAATTCCTTAAATTATAAGTCATCTCCCTCCTTCTCGAACTATAATTCCATCAGGCTCTCAGCAATGCATAGTACACTTCAGATAATTTCTAATCTTTTTACAAACTCATAAATTAATTTAAAATTTATCCATGTCCCGATTTTAAAGGAAAGGTTGAATAACAAAAATCAAAATATCACATTAATACCAAAGGATAAGGTCATAGACAAAGGATAAATTTTCCCCACCCCATAGGAGGTATGACGGGAAGCCATAGCCGTCTCCGGGTCCAGGAGTTTTGTCATTGGGGTGATCGTCAACAGATTCTCGGCCGAAAAATAGATACGCAGCTTTTGCATATACATTTTTTGGGAGATCTTCCCGGGTAGGGTATAACCCACCTGCAGGTTCTTCAGCCGCAGGTAAGCCGCATTCAGCAGATACTTCGTCTGGGGCTGACGGTTCTTGGCCGTCTCACTGGAGAAATAAGGCTTGGGATAATAGGCATCCAGATTGGGCCCGAACACCGAATCGTTCGCCGGACGCCAGTAATCCATATGCTGACGGAAAACCGTAGAGGCAGAAGGCACCTCCAGAATACCCCAGAATGTATTCTGACTCCAGTCATTGTAAGGAACAAACAGATCCCGTTTGCCTACACCTTGCCAGAACATGCTGAAGTCAAACCCTTTCCAATTAAATCCCAGGGAAATACCAATGTTATAATGCGGCAGACTGTTGCCGATGACTTTGATATCCCCGTGATTGCTAAGTGTACGGTTCCCGTCGTTGATCGTGTCATTGCCGTCCAGATCCCTGTACATAATGTCCCCGGGGCCCCACCGGTTGAAAAACTTCGACTGATCCGGCATGTTGTCCACATCCTCCTGCGTCTGGATGAAACCGGCCGTCTCGTATCCCCAGATCTCCCCTACCGTCTTCCCGGCATACCAGTCATCCAGCGTCCCCTCATCATTCCGGTATTCCAACACTTTCGAGTTGCTGTTGCCCAAATTGAACTTTACAAAATAACTGAAATCCGTCCCAACACGATCTTTCCAACTAAGCGAACTCTCCCAGCCTTTCGTCTGCATCTTCGCGTTGTTCTCCCTTGGTGTCCATGTACCTAACACCGCCGGAAGGCTCTTGGCCGGCCCGAACATATTGCTCGTCGTACGGTCATACCAGTCAAACACCAATCCCAGCCGGTTCTTGAAAAATCCCATATCCGTACCAAAATCCAGCGTCGTTACCGTCTCCCATGTCAACGTACCACTC
>WFSC01000218.1 GCA_015486185.1 Bacteroidales bacterium
CCTTTGCTTTATATTGAGAACTCTCCCATTTTCTTTGTGCCCAAAATACATACCCCCCTGCTGATCATGCACAATGACAAGGACGGGGCTGTGCCCTGGTACCAGGGGATCGAGTTTTTCGTGGCCCTGCGTCGTCTGAACAAACCGGCCTGGCTCCTGGAATACAACAACGAAGACCATAACCTGACACGCAGAGCTGATGAAAAAGACCTGTCTGTACGCGTCATGCAGTTTTATGATCATTATCTGAAGGGGAAACCTGCACCTGTGTGGATGGTCAAGGGTATTCCGGCTGTGGATAAAGGCAAAACCGACGGGTATGAACTGGTGAAGTAATGAAAAAACGCCTCCTTAATATCCTTTTCTGGTCGGTAATCTCAGCGGCATTTATCGGTCCCGGCACGGTTACTACCGCTTCCAAAGCCGGCGCTGAATTCCAGTATAAATTATTGTGGGCGTTGGTTTTTTCCACTTTTGCCTGTATCGTGTTACAGGAAGCGGCCGCACGACTCACCCTGGTATCCGGTCTCAACCTCGGAGAGGCCATACGCCGGAAATATGCAAATACGGGCCTGTTTGTATGGGTGGTGATCCTGGTGATCGGTGCGATCATCATAGGTTCGGCTGCCTATGAAACAGGCAATATCCTTGGCGCGTTATCCGGTATCTGTTTTATTGTCGCCGGACCGTCCTGGATATGGGTATTCCTTATCGGCGGTTTTGCTGTGTTATTGCTGAGTCTTCGTTCAATCCGGGTGATAGCCAATGTGCTGGGGATGCTGGTGGCCGTAATGGGTATGGCTTTTTTTATTACAGCCTTTGCCGTAAAGCCGGATCCCGGATTGTTACTGAAAGGAGCTTTTGTTCCGCAGATACCTGCTGGTCAGGGAGCTGGTCTCCTGGTACTGGGCCTTATCGGTACGACCGTGGTTCCCTATAATCTGTTTTTGGGCTCGGGGATGGCGGGAAAGAAACAGTCACTGAAAGAAATGCGTTTTGGTTTGTCTTTTGCGGTTTTGCTTGGTGGCTTGATATCCATGGCTGTACTTATTGTCGGGACCTCTGTCGAAGGAAATTTTTCCTATGAAGGTTTGGTTAGGGCCCTGAAAGCCGGTACGGGTCGCTGGGCGGTGATCATTTTCGGTACGGGTATGCTGGCAGCCGGTTTTACTTCTGCCGTAACAGCGCCACTGGCCTCTGCCATTACTGCAAAATCTTTGTTCTACGAGAAGAAAAGGCCTTTGTGGGCCGAGGGGAGAAGATGGTTCGTTATTGTCTGGTTACTTGTACTACTTTCCGGCGTGGCTTTTGGTCTGGCTGATGTAAAACCTATACCTGTTATCATTCTGGCCCAGGCACTAAACGGTCTGATCCTGCCCCTGATCACCCTTTTTCTTTTCCACGTGATCAATGATCCTGCCTTGATGGGAACATACCGTAACGGCCGCGGAGCCAACCTGCTGATGTTCTTTGTCAACTGGGTGACACTGACCCTGGGATTGTGGCAACTGACACGGGTGGTCCTGACCCTTGCCGGAAAAGCGATGGAGGGTGACAACAGGTTGATCCTTGTCGTTGCCGGCATTGCACTTTTGGTGGATATGCTGATAGGGGCGAGGTATCTGGAAAAAGTCGAAAAGTCAAAGAGGTTGAAAAGCTTATAAGGTGCCGGGTGCAGGAAGAGAAGCTTAAAGGCTAAATCCCTTAAACCAATTCGATTTATCACTTTATCGCTTCATCGATCCCTCACTGTAAATTTCGATGAAACTTATACGTTTGATACTGCTGCTGTTTTATGTATTTTTGGTGGATATAACCAAGTTCTGTGGCATTAATAAAAACAGGATAAGTTGTTGATAAATTGATTTATGAAGAGTTTAAATATGAATTATCTTTGAAAGAAAAAATAAATGGATAAAACAAAGAAAATAACAGTTGAAGATACGATAATTCATATTACACAACATAATAAAGAAGATTATATCAGCCTGACTGATATGCTTAAACATAAAGAAAGTGGAGGATTGATTTTCAAATGGTTAAGCAATAAAAATACAATTGAATTTCTTGGCGTTTGGGAAAAAATATACAATCCGAATTTTAATTACACCGAATTCGGTGTAATTATGCAAGAAGCCGGTGTTAATAGATTTACAATGTCTGTTAAACAATGGATTGAAAGAACAAATGCAATTGGAATTATTGCGAAAGCTGGGAGGTATGGAGGAACATATGCTCATAAAGATATTGCTTTTGAGTTAGGAACTTGGATTAGTCCTGAATTTAAATTATTGGTAATTCGGGAGTTCCAGCGCTTGAAAGAAATTGAAAGTGATCAATATAATCTTGAATGGAATGTAAAAAGAATTTTAAGCAAAGCGAATTATCATATTCATACAGATGCAATAAAGAACTATATTCTACCGCAAAAAGATTATGATAAAGATAAAGAATGGTTAATTTATGCAGAAGAAGCGGATTTATTGAATGTTGCATTATTTAAATGCACAGCAAAAGACTGGCGAGATGCTAATCCGGAACTTGCAAAAAAAGGAATGAATATTAGAGATATTGCAAGTATTAACGAATTAGCAGTTTTATCTAATCTTGAAACTTTAAATGCAGAAATGATTAGTAATGGTATTGAAAAATCAAACAGATACAAAAGATTAAAAGAAATATCAGAATATCAATTGTTAATAATGAATGAAAAAGATTTTATGAAAGCATTGAAAAAACTAAATGAAAGAGTTTATATTAAAAATCAAAATAAATTGAATAAAGGAAAAGAATAAAAATGCCACAGAACAACGCATATAGCAAACGGCGGTTCCGATTCCCGATAATTTTTAACTTTAGACCCTCTTTTATATATACATTGTAAAGACAAGGCATGCCTTGTCTCTCCGAATGATAACTGAATACCGAATGAATATTTCTTCAATAAAACTATTTGTCGATACGGGAGGTACATTTACCGATTGTATTGCACATTTTCCGGACGGAAAGATCAAAAGACAAAAGGTATTGAGCCATGGGGCTGTCAGATGTCTGATAAAGGAAAAGACTGATACATATGCTTTCAGGGTCAGTAATAACTGGGGCTTGACGCGGGATATTTTGAGAGGGTATTATGTAAAAGTTCCCGGGAAATGTACTGTCAGGGCCAGGGTGGACTCGTTTGATCCCGGGAGCAGGATCATGGTTCTGTTACCTGTACCTTCTCATGATCTGCCGGCCCCGGGGGATATGATCGAGGTGTCGGCTGACGAGGAAGCGCCTGTTTTAGGAGCACGGCTTATTACCTCCACCGGACTGAATGATGCGTTGCCGCCTATGGAGGTGCGCCTGGGATCTACCCGGGGTACCAATGCTCTTTTGGAAAAAAAAGGAATACCGGTTGTTTTGCTTATCACAAAAGGCTTCAGGGATCTGCTGGAGATCGGCACACAACAACGCCCGGATATTTTTGCCCGGAATGTGCATAAAGAACCTGTATTATATAAAAAGGTGCTGGAAATAGATGAAAGGGTGGACGCTTTAGGCCGGGTACTGAAAAAACCGGATCCGGGTGAATACCGGAATGCGCTGAAGAAGTTAAGGGACGAAGGCTTTCAGGGGGCAGCCATTGCTTTCATGAACGCTTACCGAAATCCGGATCATGAACGTTTATTTGAGCAGCTTGCAAAGGAAGCCGGTTTTGAGTACGTAAGTACTTCGGCGTCCCTGTCGGGGATGATGCGCTTCCTGCCGAGGGCCGAGACTACTGTCGTAAACACTTATCTCTCGGGAGCTATTCAGTCTTATCTGAAGAATATAAAAAATACCCTGACGGAGAACTCCACGTTGCATGTGATGACCAGCTCGGGAGGACTGGTTGGTGCCGGAGCCTTTCAGCCTAAAGACAGCCTGCTGAGCGGTCCTGCCGGTGGTGTGGTGGGGGCTTCGGAGAAAGGGAAACAGGCCGGCTTCGAACGGTTGATCCCTTTTGATATGGGGGGGACAAGTACGGATGTCTCCCGTGTGCATGGCCGGTATGATTACCGGTATGAGCTGGAGATCGGCGGGGCTCATATCATGGCGCCGGCCCTGACCATCGAAACGGTGGCTGCAGGAGGGGGGTCCGTCTGCTCTTTCGACGGGCACCGTTTGCGTGTAGGACCGGAGAGTGCGGGCGCTTTTCCGGGACCTGCCTGTTATGGCGCCGGAGGCCCCCTGACACTTACTGATGTGAACCTGCTGCTCGGGCGGCTGGATATACAGGAATTCGGGATACCCGTTTTTCCCGGTGCGGCAGAGCAGAAACTGGAGGAATTGCAGGAAGAGATCAGCAAAAGAAGCGGACATATGCCGGATAAGGATACCCTGCTGGCCGGATTTCTGGATATTGCCAATGAGATCATGGCGGGTGCGATCCGTAAGATCTCGGTGGCAAAAGGCTATGACCCGTCCGAATATGTGATGGTGGCTTTTGGCGGCGCCGGCGGACTACATGCAACCGGTGTGGCCCGGCATCTGGGGATGAAAGAGATCCTGATACCGGAAGATGCCGGATTACTCAGTGCTTACGGCATCGGCCATGCAACCATGGAACGGTTTGCGGAAAGACAAGTCCTCCAGCCCCTGGAGGTCTGCATAAAGCAACTTCCGGTTTGGTTGCATGAGGCAGAAAAAGAGGCTGCCGGTATGCTTGAAAAGGAAGGGATCAGCAACCGTGATATGATCGTACGGGAACGGTTGTTGTTTATGCGATTTCAAAACCAGGAATCTTCCATTGAAATTCCCTGGGTGCCTGAAAAAGAGATCCTGCCGGCCTTTCGTAAGGAATATATGCGGATATTCGGTCACTGGAACGAGCAGGCTTCGGTTGAGGTGGAGTCGGTACGCGTGATCGTTTCCACAAAACCTGTCAGGGTGTCGGGAGAGGAAAATGTTGTGTTGGAAAAATATACCCCTTCACCCCATCATTTTGTTGATGCCCTGGTAGCAGGTGTACAGCGAAGGATACCTGTCTATCTGAGAAGGGAGCTGTTGCCGGGGGCAGAGATCAGGGGAGTTGCCCTCGTGCTGGATGCCTATAGTACAACAGTGGTGGAAACGGACTGGGTTGTGCAAATGGACAGGCACAGGACCCTTTATCTGAAGGATGAAAGCTATCCGGCAGAGAAGCAGGTAAAAGCAACAGCTCATACGGAAGTTGCCGAACTGGAACTGTTCACCAACCGGTTTACGTTCATTGCACGGAATATGGGTTCCATGTTGCAACGTACTGCCATGTCGGTGAATATTAAGGAAAGGCTGGATTTTTCTTGTGCCCTGCTGGATAAAGAAGGTAATCTGGTGGTCAATGCCCCACATATTCCCGTACATCTTGGAAGCCTGGGTGTGTGTGTCCGTAAGGTCAGGGAGGTGATAAAAATGGAACCGGGAGACACGGTTATTACCAATCATCCGGCTTATGGCGGTTCTCATTTGCCGGATGTAACCCTGATCACGCCTGTATTCACAGAAGAAAGAAAGCTGGCAGGATATGTTGTTAACCGGGCCCATCATGCTGAGATAGGGGGTATTCGTCCCGGGTCCATGCCGGCAGATGCATCCAACCTGGCAGAAGAAGGAGTAGTTATTCCACCTACATACCTGGTGAGGTACGGAGAGGTGAGGTGGAATGAGTTGAAAAACATGCTCCTGAAGGCACCTTTTCCGACACGCGCCCTGGCCGTTAACCTGGCCGATATAAATGCGGCTCTTGCAGCCAACAGAAACGGAGCAGATGCACTTAGAAACATGATCCGGACCTATGGTTTTGATAAAGTGGAAGGATATATGGAAAGGATAAAACAGCATGCGGCCGGGCGTATGCGGGAAACCCTCAGAAAAATACCTGACGGGAAATATGAGGCAACGGAATACCTGGATGACGGAACGAAATTGCATGTGAAATTTACTGTTTCCGGCGATACCTGCAGGATTGATTTTACGGGAACGGATCCGGTCCACCATGGTAATCTTAATGCTACCGAAGCTATTGTAAACGGGGTGGTTATCTATGTGTTACGATTGCTGGTAAATGAACCGGTTCCCCTGAACGACGGTTTGTTTGAACCGGTCAGGATCATTCTTCCGGAATGTTTACTGAATCCTGCTTTCCCGGATGATATTTTTCAATGTCCTGCTATTGTGGGAGGGAATGTTGAGGTGAGCCAGCGACTGACAGATACGTTGCTGAAACCTTTCGGGA
>WFSC01000219.1 GCA_015486185.1 Bacteroidales bacterium
ATCTTATTGGTTTCTACCAATGAACGCGTGCGATAATCCACATAAGCAAACAGCAACCCCAAAATCATCAGAAAAACCAGGATAAACACAATATACAGAAAGCGGTAAAGATTTCTTGTATGGAATGTAAGCAACCATTCCGGATCCGACCATTCGCCATCGGGGCCGGAGGTACGAACATAAACCCGGTAAGTTCTGTTTTTCAGGTTGGTAATAAATAATTTCTCATTCCCGGAGATAATATGCCATTGATTATCACCCCCTTCGATCCTGTACATGATCCTGTTTTTACCCGGGTTCGTAAAATCCAAAGCTTTCAGCCTTAGTTCCAACAGGTTAAGATTTTCCGAATTAACTCTAAAATTATTTAACACCGTAATTTCATTCCATCCTTTTCCGGACAAATAACGTATTGATTCGATGACAACGGTGGGATGGATCAAATTTTTCCTGATTGAATCAGGATAAAAGCCGAGAATAAAACCATCACCCCCCATGACCATCTCTCCCCTGCCGGTAAGGTGCTGTGCTCCCGGATTAAAATGCATAGCCCTGTCATTACCCATATACACAGGCAAGAATTCCATGATATTGGTATTAAATCTTACCAGATTATCTTCTGATCCGAGCCAGAAAACCCCTTTTTTGTCGATAAGCCCGGTAAAAAAAGAGGTATTCCACGAAGAGGCTCCTTTCCCTGCCACCCAGGAAAAGCAGTATGGTTTGAGCTTAATAATTGCAAGTCCATTATTTGTAACTGCCCACAGGGAATCGAGTGAACTTCCCAGCAACCGGAAAATAATAATGCTGTCATTTGATATTTTCCCTGAAAATTCATCAAGGGGTACAATCTCATTAAATTCAGGCTCAATCCTCCCAAACAATTTTTCTCCTCCAACCCATAAACGTGTATCGGAAGATTGATAAATTGTATATATACTATGACCCATTCCGGAGATACCGGTTTTTTCAGGCAACACATATTTTCTCAGCTTCTGCAATTTACTATCCAGACGGAATACGGTTCCAACCGATCCCATCCATATGTCTCCGTTAAAAGTAGTATCAATAGTAAAGACCGGCAAGGTATCAGGCAACCTGATCCTGAAATAATCCCCTGCAGACACAAAGCGCCCTGACTGCGGGTCAAAGATTTCCATCCCTTTATCTGTACCTGCCCATGTCATACCACGTCTGTCGTTGAAAAAGCAATAGATAGTGTTCCTGTTTATTCTGTTATCTATAGCTGCTGCTTCCCGGTAGAAATGGCGGATGATATGTCCGCTTTTCCTGTCAATCCAAAGGACGCCATGGTGAAGAGTACCTGCCCATATCCGGTTACCCTGCACCAAAACCGATGATATCCGGATTTTTACACCAGCAGCATCCGGAAGATCAACCGGCCATATTTTAAACCATTTGGGTTTCTCTGTTATTTTTACCAATCCTCCAGTTGTACCGGCCCATAGGTTACCGGTTCTGTCTTTCCAAAGAGCAGTAACAATGGTCCCACGTTCCTTCTCCGCAAATGAAAAGTACTTCTGTGGATCTTTTTGGGTTGGGGTAAGAAAACAAATATCACCATCAATCGCCAACCATATTTTTCCCTTTTCCACAAAGCCCGCCGTAACTTTCTTCCCTGAATTACCAAGAGAGCGTAATATCCGTTCCCATGAAGAAGAATCGGTCACCCGATCAAATCCTTTTGCTCCGGTAAAAATATCTTTAACCTGCCCCCCCCCTTCTCCGGTGGCTACATAAACCTCAGTAAAAGTATCCGATGTTTTGTCTTTTCTGCTAACACCCTTATTTGTAGTAACCAGGATACAACCCAGTGTATCTTCCGTAATTTTCAAAATACGGTTATCCATAATGGTTGCCGTATCTCCGGGTCTGTGGCGATAATTTTTAAATGCATATCCGTCGTATCTGTTCAGACCATCCATTGTTCCTATCCACAAATAACCTCTTGAATCCTGAAAAAGGCTGGTTATCCAGGGGCTGGTCAAGCCATCATCCATGGAAAAAGTAGTAACTTTAACACGGGGGAGGTCCTGTGAAAAGCAAACTGTTTCAATAACCAGTGCAAGAACAATTACTACTACAAACGAGAAACCTTTATGCATCTCACCCTTTTTCCACTAACAAGCCGTTACCATGACAATTTACCAAAACAAGGATATCTTATCTGTATCCGGTTGTTTAGTTTTTTAATTTGTCACTGTAAATATGCTAATATTCTTACACAATAGCAACAGGGAATATTGTTACTAAACGTCAAACAGCCACCATTTACAAGTAATTACAAAGGACAGAATCAGACAAAAAAAATCCGCTTCTTTTCGAAACGGATCCTCTGAAATTTATTTATAATCATTCTTCTTTCCCCTTTTCTGCCGGACCTTCCGTTTTCTTTTCCTCTTTGACATTTTTTTTATTTTCTACAGGAGGTTCCGTTTCTTCCTTTGCTTCTGCTTTAGCCTCCCCTGCCGGTTCTTCAACCTTTTTTTCTTCTTCAGGGGTTTCCCCGGCTTTGCTTTCTTTTGACGGAGCAGACTCTTTCTCCTGTTCTTCCTTTGTTTCAGTAGCAGGTATTTCCTGTGTTTCCTCTGCCACATCCGTAGTTTCGGTTGCTGTGTCTTCAGAAGCCGGGGTTACTGTTGTAGCGGCAGCAGATTTTCTACGTCCTCTTCTACTACGTCGTGTTGTCTTGGTTTTTTCTTCGGCGGCAGCAAGCATTACTTCATTGTAATCCACCAATTCAATAATACACATATCCGCATTATCTCCGGGACGGTTACCCAGTTTGAGGATACGGGTATATCCGCCGGGGCGGTCTGCCACTTTCGGTGATATTTCCCTGAATAGTTCAGCTACAGCATATTTGTTTTTCAGATAGCCAAAAACAACCCTTCGTGAGTGCGTACTATCTTCCTTCGACCTGGTAATAAGAGGTTCAACATAAGTACGCAATGCCTTGGCCTTGGCCGTTGTGGTGGTTATCCTTTTATGTATGATCAGCGAGCTGGCCATATTTGCCAACATAGCCTGCCTGTGGGCACTTTTTCTTCCCAGATGATTAAAAGCTTTCCTGTGTCGCATCTTCCTATTTCTTATATCCGTTAATACTAATCCTTGTCCAGTTTGTATCTACTGGTATCCATTCCAAAACTTAGTCCCATGGAAGTGAGCAATTCACTCAGCTCCGTAAGAGATTTTTTTCCAAAGTTCCGGAATTTAAGCAGATCGGTCCTGTTATATTTTACAAGGTCACCCAATGTTTCCACTTCTGCTGCTTTCAGGCAGTTCAATGCCCTTACCGAAAGGTCAAGGTCAACCAGTTTGGTTTTCAGAAGCTGACGCATATGCAATACTTCTTCATCAAACTCTTCATTTTCCATCTCTTCTGCCTGATCGAGAGTGATCTTCTCGTCTGAGAAGAGCATAAAATGATAGATCAATATTTTGGCAGCTTCTTTCAGGGCTTCTTTGGGATGAATAGAACCATCGGTAGTAATCTCGATGATCAGTTTTTCATAGTCTGTTTTCTGTTCGACCCTGTAATTTTCGACAGAATATTTCACATTTTTGATCGGGGTGTAAATAGCGTCAAGGGCGATCAGTCCAAAAGGAGCATCTTCCGGTTGGTTTTCCTCCATGGGGACATATCCACGACCCTTACCAATATTAATTTCCATCATCAGTTTCACGCCTGGATCCATATGGCATATGATCTGATTCGGATTAAGCACTTCAAAATTATTCAGATATTTAGCTATATCACCGGCTTTGAATTCTTCCTGGCCGGTAATAGTAACTATCAATCTTTCTCCATCTGCCTCTTCGATACGTTTTTTGAAACGTATCTGTTTCAAGTTAAGTACAATATCCGTAACATCTTCCATAACACCCGGGATGGAAGAGAACTCATGCTCTACTCCTTCGATCTTTACAGTGACGATAGCATATCCTTCCAGAGAAGAGAGGAGTATCCGTCGCAGGGCGTTTCCGATAGTAATACCGTAACCTGGTTCAAGAGGCCTGAATTCGAATTTCCCATAGGAATCCGTTGCCTCAAGCATGATTACTTTATCTGGTTTTTGAAAAGCTAAAATGGCCATGTATTTATATATTATGATTATTTCGAGTAAAGTTCAACGATTAAATTCTCTTTGATGTTTTCCGGTATTTCCTCCCTTTGCGGTACACTCATAAATTTACCGGTCATCTGTGCATCATCCCATTCGAGCCAGGAATACTGTGCATAACGAGCGGAAGTAAGTGAGTCAGTGATCGCTTCCAACGATTTGGACCGTTCCCTGACCCCTACCAGGTCACCTTCCTTCAGTTGGTAAGAAGGAACATTCACAATAGCTCCGTTTACGGTTATGTGACGATGGCTAACAAGCTGACGGGCAGCAGCACGTGTAGGAGCGATTCCCAGGCGGAAGACTACATTATCCAGTCTGGATTCCAGCAACTGCAGCAGCACTTCACCGGTAACACCTTTGGCAGCAGATGCTTTTTTAAACATATTCCGGAACTGGCGCTCCAGTACCCCATAGGTATATTTTGCTTTTTGCTTTTCTTTGAGCTGAATACCATATTCCGATGTTTTCCTTCTCCGTTTGTTCTGCCCGTGTATGCCCGGAGGATAGTTCTTTTTCTCAAAGTATTTGTCCGGTCCGAAAACCGGATCTCCTAACTTTCTGGCTATTTTTGATTTGGGCCCGATATATCTTGCCATGTTTTTCTGTTTATACGTATTAAAAAATTATACTCTTCTTCTTTTCGGTGGACGGCAGCCATTGTGAGGTAAAGGAGTTACATCCACAATTTCCATCACTTCGATCCCGTTGCTATGGATGGTTCTTATGGCAGATTCCCTGCCTGAGCCGGGACCTTTTACAAATACCTTAACCTTCCGCAGTCCAAGATCATAAGCTGTCCTGGCACAATTTTCCGCTGCTACCTGGGCAGCATAAGGGGTATTTTTTTTAGATCCTCTGAAGCCCATTTTACCGGCTGAGGACCAACTGATCACCTGACCTGCATTATTGGTCAGGGTAATAATGATATTATTAAACGTAGCCTGAATATGAGCTTGTCCGACAGGTTCAACCTTAACAACCCGTTTTTTTGACGATTTGGTTTTCTTTGCCATTTTCTTACCTGTTATTTGGTTGCTTTTTTCTTATTTGCAATCGTTTTTTTCCGACCTTTTCTTGTTCGTGCATTGGTACGGGTACGCTGCCCTCTGACCGGCATGCCTACTCTGTGGCGGATACCCCGGTAACAACCGATATCCATTAGCCGCTTGATGTTCATCTGCACTTCCGAACGCAGTTCTCCTTCAAGCTTATACTGTTCATTCAGTATCCGTCTGAGAGCCGTAATCTGATTATCCGTCCAGTCTTTCACCTTGACATCCCGGTCAATACCTGCCTGATCCAGGATTTTCTGAGCTGTACTCCTCCCTATACCGTATATATAGGTCAGGCCTATTTCTCCTCTTTTGTTTTTAGGTAAATCAACACCTACAAGTCTTGCCATATATTTGTTCTTTTAATCGTTATTTTTATCCCTGACGCTGTTTGTATCTGGGATTCTTTTTATTGATCACATACAAACGTCCTTTTCTCCTGACAATCTTACAGTCAGCACTTCTTTTCTTAACTGATGCTCTAACTTTCATTGTATTATCCTTTTATCTTTTTTTACTTATATCTATTTCTATATCTTCTGCCTTCTGCCTTCTTACTTCTTACTTATACCTAAACGTTATTCTTCCTTTTGTCAAGTCATAAGGTGACATTTCCACCTTGACTTTATCCCCGGGAAGTATCTTGATATAATGCATTCTCATCTTCCCGGAGATATGGGCTGTAATAATATGACCATTTTCCAGTTCCACACGGAACATGGCATTGGATAATGCTTCAATAATGGTCCCATCCTGTTCAATCGCCGGTTGTTTAACCATAGTTTTATTTTTATTGGTTCAATACCTTTTCAATATAATCATAGGTCGTCAACACTTCTGCGTGGTTTTTTCTCACGGCCACCGCATATTCAAAATGTGCTGAAGGCTTTCTGTCGGCCGTATGGATGGTCCAGCCATCACGGTCCTGATAAACATCCTTGACGCCCATATTTATCATCGGCTCGATGCAGATCACCATTCCTTCCTTTAGCTTGGGGCCTCTGCCTCTTCTCCCAAAGTTAGGCACTTCGGGAGCTTCATGCAGATTTTTCCCCAGACCATGTCCGACCAGTTCCCGCACCACAGAGAAACCATGCTCCTCTGCATGGGTCTGCACAGCATAACCGATATCACCAACCCTGTTACCGGCAACAGCCTGCTCAACGCCTTTTTCCAGACTTTCCCGGGTTACCCGTAAAAGTTCCTTTTTCCCCGGGCTGATCTCTCCGACCGCAAAAGTAAAGGCAGAATCCCCGTAAAAACCATTCTTTATCACCCCACAATCCACAGAAATGATATCTCCTTCCTGCAGTTCGTATCCCGAAGGTATCCCATGAACCACTTCGTCATTTACAGAGGTACAAAGGGTGTTGGGATATCCGTGATATCCTTTGAATCCGGGTACGGCTCCATGATCAAGAATAAACTCTTCCGCCACCTGATCCAACTCCCGGGTAGTTATACCCGGTTTTATCAACTTACCAACCTCTGCAAGTGTTTTTGATACCAGCAGGTTGTTTTCATGGAGGATCTCTATCTCCTCATTGGTCTTCAGCACTATCATCAAAGAACGTATCTATCTTATTAAATGGCAGCGGCAGCACCGGCCCGGCCCTTAATCCTGCCAGTCTTCATCAAACCGTCGTAATGCCTCATCAACAAGTGGCTTTCCACCTGTTGTAACGTATCAAGGATCACCCCTACAAGGATCAGCAGGGATGTTCCCCCGTAAAACCTTGCAAACTGGTTGGATACCCCCACATTCACGGCAATAGCCGGAAGGATAGCAATAATAGCAAGAAAAATCGAACCGGGGAGTGTGATCCTGGACATGATCATATCGAGAAACTCAGCCGTCTTACGTCCGGGTTTCACACCGGGAATAAACCCTCCGTTTTTTTTCAGATCTTCTGCCATTTGGGTCGGATTGATAGTAATAGCAGTATAAAAATAGGTAAACACGATAATAAGTAAACCTACCACCACATTATACCAGAATCCATAGATATTTGAAAAAGCCGTTGCAAACCATCCTGCTTTTTCGGCCATGGCATTGACGAACACCAGGGGCAACATCATAATAGCCTGTGCAAAGATGATCGGCATAACTCCGGCTGCATTCACTTTCAGAGGGATATACTGTCGCACACCGCCATACTGTCGGTTTCCGACGATTCGTTTGGCATACTGTACCGGAACCCTTCTCGTACCCTGTACCAGTAGTATTGTAACAAGAATAACCAAAAACAAAAGAATCAGTTCAACCAGGAAGGCGATAAGTCCGCCGGCACCGTTTAACCGGGCACCGTACTCGGCCACAAGAGAAAATGGCAATCTGGCAATAATCCCGATCATAATGATCAGGGATATACCATTTCCTATTCCTTTATCTGTAATCCTTTCCCCCATCCACATCACAAACATGGTCCCTGTCGTAAGGATGATTACCGAGGAAAGGGTAAAAAAGGTTCCTTTGATCACAAAAGCTGTTTCAGGCAAACGTGCGTGCAGGTTAGCCAGATAACTGGGGGCCTGGAGGAACAAAATACCTACAGTAAGATAACGGGTGATCTGGTTGATCCGTCGCCGTCCGCTTTCTCCTTCTTTTTGTAACCGTTGAAAATAGGGAATGGCGATACCAAGCAACTGAACCACAATAGAAGCAGAAATGTAGGGCATGATCCCGAGTGCAAAGATCGAAGCCTGTGAGAATGCTCCTCCGGAGAACATATCCAGCAAACTCATGATACCCGTGGAAGTCTGTTGTTTCAGATTTGCCAGTTGGGAAGGATCAACACCCGGAAGGGTAATGTATTTCCCCAACCGGTAGATCAATATGATACCAAGCGTAAACAGGATCCTGTTCCGGAGATCTTCGATCTTAAAAATATTCTTTATGGTCTCAATCAATGCTTTCATCGGATAGTTAATACTTTACTTATAATTTAGTAACCGTTCCTTTAGCTTCTTCAATTGCCTTTTGCGCAGCTCCGGAAAAGGCATGGGCTGTCACATCCAGTTTTCTCGTCAATGTACCGTTACCCAGGATTTTCACTTTTGCATTTTTTGAAACAAGCCCAGAATTAACGAGTATTTCCACATCGATCTTATCAAGATTTTTTTTATCAGCCAGTGCCTGCAATGCAGACAGGTTAATAGCTTTGTATTCCACCCGGTTACGGTTTTTAAATCCATATTTGGGCACTCTTCTCTGCAAAGGCATCTGACCTCCCTCGAAGCCGATCTTTTTCGAATAACCGGAGCGGGATTTCTGTCCCTTATGTCCGCGTGTGGAAGTACCTCCTTTGCCGGAGCCCTCTCCGCGGGCTATACGTCTTTCCTTATGTGTGGAACCCTTTGCCGGTTTCAAATTGCTTAAATCCATCTTTTCAGCTCTTATAGATTAATTATTTTACTTTCTCAACTTTAACCAAATGGTTAACTTTTCTGATCATTCCCAGGATCTGCGGGGTAGCTTCCACCTCTACGGCAGCATTCATCTTCCGTAAACCCAAAGCCTGGAGGGTACGTTTCTGTCTTTCCGGGCTTCCTATTTTACTTTTTACCTGTGTAATTCTAACTTTTGCCATTGCTAATGATTCTAACCGTTGAATACTTTATCTACATCCACACCCCTTTGCTCGGCCACCATATAGGCATCCCGTAATTCGAGCAGTGCCCTAAAGGTAGCTTTCACCAGGTTATGCGGGTTAGAGGAACCTTTTGATTTAGCCAGCACGTTTTTCACCCCGACGCTCTCCAACACGGCACGCATAGCTCCCCCGGCTTTTACACCCGTACCTTCCGAAGCAGGCTTTATGAATACCTGAGCGCCACCATACTTGGCATATTGCTCATGGGGAATCGTCCCATGCAAAACAGGCACCTTGACCAGATTTTTCTTGGCATCTTCAACACCTTTGGCTATGGCTGTGGTCACCTCATTGGCTTTACCGAGTCCATAACCGGCAATACCATCCTCGTTCCCCACTATTACAATAGCCGAAAAACTAAAGGTACGGCCCCCTTTGGTAACTTTAGTCACCCGCTGGATGCTGACCAGTCTGTCTTTCAGCTCCAGATCGCTGGTTTTTACTTTTCTTATTCCGTTTGACATAATCTTTGTGTCTTAAAATTTTAAACCCCCTTTACGGGCAGCATCAGCCAGTTCTTTTACCCGTCCGTGAAACAAATATCCGTTACGGTCAAACACTGCCGTTTCTATTCCTTTTTCTTTTAATTTTCTGGCGATCAGTTCTCCAACCAGAACCGCCTGTTCTTTTTTGGTTCCTTTCTTCTTCTCCGCCATTTCCTTTTCTTTCGAAGAAGCACTGGCCAGGGTAACCCCATTCAGGTCATCGACAGCCTGCACATAGATCTGCCGGTTACTTCTGAAAACCGACAGTCTGGGTTTCTCCGGAGTACCGAAAATATGTTTCCGTACTCTCATTTTTATTTTTTTCCTATGCTCAATTTTGGTTAATCCCATGATCTTCAATTAATATTTATTAAACACTTGCAGCCTTCCCGGCTTTTCTCCTGATCTGTTCTCCCACATACCGGATTCCTTTTCCTTTATAAGGTTCAGGTTTACGAAGCGAGCGGATTTTGGCAGCCACATGCCCCAATAATTGCTTATCATAACTTTTCAGCGTAACAATAGGATTACTCCGTCTTTCGGTCTTGGCTTCCACCTTGATCTCTTCGGGCAGTTCAATAACAAAATTATGTGAATAGCCCAGATAAAGATCCAGGAGTTGACCATTGGCTTCGGCACGGTAACCTACCCCGACCAGTTCAAGCTTGATCTCAAAGCCTTTGGAAACCCCCACGACCATGTTATTGATCAGCGAACGGTACAAACCATGCATGGCTTTATGTCTTTTCTGATCTGTGGGCCGGATAACATGAATCTCACCCTCACCGATTTCAACGGATATATCCGGATCGATCTTCTGCGTCATTTCTCCCAAAGGCCCTTTCACCGTAACCACATTATCGGCATATTCCACGGCAACTCCCTGAGGTATCTGTATTGGTAATTTTCCAATTCGTGACATGATTCTTTTCTTTTAATATACGTAACACAAAATTTCCCCGCCAACATTTAGCTTCCGGGCCTCTTTGTCTGTCATCAATCCATTGGAAGTGGATATGATAGCTATTCCAAGTCCGTTAAGTACCCTGGGTAAATCTCTGGCATTGGCATACTTTCGCAGGCCGGGACGGCTGATACGTTCCAACTTCTTGAACGCAGGGACTTTTGTTTTGGGATTATATTTCAAAGCTATTTTGATAATCCCCTGCTTATCGTCATCTTCAAACTTATAATTCAGAATATAACCCTTATCATAAAGAATACGGGTGATGCTCTTTTTCATGTTGGAAGCCGGGATTTCCACGACTTTATGCCCTGCTATCGCTGCATTACGAAGCCTTGTTAAATAATCTGCAATTGGATCGGTTATCATTTCAATTTTCTTTTCTACTGTTTTACAAACGAATGCTTACCAACTGGCTTTCCGTATGCCCGGGATCAGGCCTTGCGAGGCCATTTCCCTGAAAGTAATACGGCTTAACCCAAACTGACGGATATAGCCTTTAGGCCTTCCGGTCAGCTTGCAACGGTTGTGCAAACGGATAGGGTTTGAATTACGGGGCAGACGACTCAGTCCGATATAATCACCTTCCGCTTTCAGCCTGGCACGCTTCTCAGCATACCTGTCAACCAGTTCCTGGCGCCTTCTTTCTCTGGCTTTCATTGATTCTTTTGCCATAAGTCTTTATTTTTTTATGTCTTTAAATGGGATACCAAATTCTTTTAGCAGAGCATAACCTTCTTCATCGGTTCTGGCTGTAGTTACAAAAGTTATCTCTAACCCCAGGATTTTATTGATCTTATCAATATCGATCTCCGGAAAAACGATCTGTTCCCTGATACCCAGTGTATAATTACCTCTTCCGTCAAGCTTGTTGCTTACGCCACGGAAGTCACGTATCCTGGGCAGAGAAACCGTGATCAAGCGTTCCAGAAATTCGTACATCCTGTCTCTTCTGAGGGTAACTTTAACCCCGATAGGCATTTTTTTCCTCAGCTTGAAATTAGAGATGTCTCTGGTAGCAACTGTCTGAACAGCTTTTTGTCCTGCAATAGCAGTCATTTCCTGGACGCCCTGTTCAATAAGCTTTTTATCAGCCGTAGCCTGACCAATCCCCTGGTTGAGCGTAATCTTTACCAACCGGGGCACCTGCATTGTGGAGCTGTAGTTAAACTGCTTCATCAGTGCAGGGATGATCTCTTCCCTGTATTTTTTCTTTAATGCGGGTGTGTATTCCATTACTTGATCTCCTCCCCTGATTTTTTCGAATAACGAACCAGTTTATTATTATCATTTAGTCTGCGACCAATACGTGTAGGCTCACCACTTGAAGGATCGATAAGACTCAGGTTGGAAATATGTATCGTAGCCTCCCTCTTAATGATTCCGCCCTGCGGGTATTCATTATTCGGTTTGGTATGACGGGATACCATATTTACCCCTTCAACGATAGCCCGTTGTTTTTTGGGCAATACTTCCAGCACCTTCCCTTTTTGTCCTTTATATTCGCCGGTGTTCACATACACCAGGTCACCTTTTTTAATATGTATTTTCTTTGCCATTTTCTTATATTTTCTTTATAGCACCTCGGGAGCCAGTGAAATAATTTTCATATATCCGTCACGCAATTCCCTGGCAACAGGTCCGAATATACGAGTACCGCGTAATTCATCAACATTATTCAACAGCACACAAGCATTGTCATCAAAACGGATATAAGAACCATCTTTTCTTCTAACTTCCTTTCTGGTACGTACGACCACCGCTTTACTGACCATTCCTTTTTTAGTATCACTACCGGGCAGGGCACTTTTTACGGTCACAATGATCTGGTCACCGATAGAAGCATATCTTTTTCTGGTCCCTCCTAATACCCGGATGCACAATACTTCTTTGGCTCCGCTGTTGTCAGCTACTGCTAAACGACTCTCTTGTTGTATCATGACTATTTCGCTCTTTCAATTATTTCAACCAATCTCCAACTTTTATTCCGGCTTAAAGGCCTGGTCTCCATGATGCGCACGGTATCACCTATGTTACAGTCGTTTTTTTCATCATGAACCATGAATTTCTTGGTTTTATTCACAAACTTCCCGTAGATGGGGTGTTTTACTTTCCTTTTGACAGCAACCACAATGGTTTTGTCCATCTTATTACTCACCACTATGCCGGTTCTTTCTTTCCGTAAATTTCTGGTTACTTCCATCATTTTGTTCATTTACTCGTTTTTTCTGCAAATTGCCTCTGGCGCAATTCGGTTTTTAATCTGGCAATATTCCTTCTCGTTTCCTTGATCTGGTTAGGATTATCCAGCGGGGAAATTGCATGGTTCAGTCTGAGCTTGGTATAATGGACCGTCTCATTGTCGATCCATTCCAGCAATTCCTTATCCGTTAATTCTTTAATTTCTTTTGTTTTCATTTCTCCGTACTTTTAACAGATTGCTACAACTATTCCTGATAATCCCTCCGGATAATAAATCTGGTTTTCACCGGCAGTTTTTGGGAACCCAGACGGAGGGCTTCCCTGGCCACTTCATACGGGACCCCTTCCACCTCAATAATGATACGTCCCGGTGTTACCGGTGCGACAAAACCTTCGGGGGCCCCTTTCCCCTTACCCATACGTACTTCGGCAGGTTTCTTTGTAATAGGTTTGTCGGGAAATATGCGGATCCAGATCTGACCTTCACGTTTCATATGGCGAACAACCGCCTGACGC
>WFSC01000220.1 GCA_015486185.1 Bacteroidales bacterium
AGAAATGGTGGATAAGGTTTTGCAGGGAGAAGTGATCCCCATGGCCGAAACACGCCGGTATTGTAAAGACGGTACCATCGGCTATCATACCATTACCATGACACCGGTCTATAAAGGGGAAGAGATCGTAGGGTTTGAAGGATTTATCGTAGATATAACAGATAAGAAAGAAAGAACGGGATCAGAATAAGATTCCGTTCTTACCTGACCGACGGAGGGATCCTATTTCTTTTTCCCGGAAGAAGTCTTAGCTTCGACCTTTTTCAGTTCCATGCCGCATTTCGGGCACTTCCCGGGCTTGTCATAGGTCTTGTCCCCTTCGCATTTCATGGGGCATTGATAAGCGGTCTTGACAGCTTCCACTTTCTTAAGCTCCATACCGCATTTGGGACATTTCCCAGGCTTGTCATAGGTCTTGTCACCCTCACATTTCATCGGGCACTGATAGGCGACTTTGTGCACATCACCTTTTTGATCACAGCTTTTTACCACTTGTTTCTTTTGCTCCTTCTTCGTTTCCTGTGCATTGGACTGGAGCGACCAGCCGGTGAAAAGAAAAAAAATTGTTCCGAGAATCATAATACTTTTTTTCATGACAAATAATTTTTATTAATGAAAATTAAACTAATTATGATCATTTAGTCGTCAAGTTTATGTTATCCTTACTAATAATTTTTATAAAATTTTCGGGAAAATGTATATAATCTTCCAAAAAGATGCCGGACCTTTTTTCAAAGATCCGGCATCTAATGCACTCTTTAACCTGGTTATCAGCTTTTTCTCAGTATTCTGATCCTTTCTTCAAATTCCTCTTTGCTGATCTCTCCTTCGGCAAACTTTTCCTTTAAGACCTCTATGGCATTCCTGCCGTTATTTTGGCCGTTTTCATTGTTCCGTGTGATCCTTATTACGAACCAGACGAACAGGGCAATGAGAGGCAGCCATACCAGCCACATCATTGACATTCCGAATAATCCCCAATTACCCATCATGATCGTAATTATTTTAATGATTTGTAATTAACCGGATCGCTTACCGTAAAAACAAGCGGTTCCAAACCGGAAGATGAGTTCATGCCCGTTTTTCTATCCATCTTCTTCATCTCCGGCCTGGAACCGGTCTGTTTGATTTTATGATGATCCGTATTCATGGGATTCATTTTCCCTTCGGCATTGTCACTGTCTTGCATCATTTGTTTATGCATCGTCATGCATTTTTGCATCATTTGCATGTGACCCTGCATCATCTCTTTGTTCATACCGTTTTTCTGCATCATAGCCATCATATTCTTTTTCATGACGCTATCCTGCATCATAGTCTGATGCATAGCCATCATCTGTTGCATCATAGCCATGTGTTTCTGCATCATGGCCATATGATTTTGCATCATTTCTTCCTTGTTGTTCATCATATTTCCCTGCTGGTTCATCATGTTCATCTTTTGTTTGTCGGATGAATCACGCATCATCATGTGGGAATTATGTGTTCCGGAAGTGTTCTGCTGTTGTTTTACAATTGTTTTGTTCATGTGTTTCATGTTCATGTTCCGGGATTGCTCCGGTGCGTTCTGTGCTCCGGCCATCCCTGCGGCTGCAAAAAATGCAGCCATTCCGAGTATTATTATTTGTTTTTTCATTGTGTTATGTTTTAATGTTTTGTATTCGTAATTGTTTATGTGAGTTTTTTTAACCTGAAAATTGTGACCTGTTCTGTTCAAAAACCGGGTTTGCAACAGACAGATAGCGTATCATTCTTCTGTGTATTGCAGACAGGGAAAATACTAGATCAGGAAGGAACAGTTAAGCGATTGATGTCTGATAGAACGAAGAGTAGCAACAGAACCGTAATAAATAAGCCTTGTTCCGGAAAGAACAGCATCATTATGGCTTGCTGTGAAGGTATAAGGACGGTCTCCCGACACTCTTTTTGACGGAAGATCCGGTATTGATACTGCTTTGGGGGCCGCGTATTTTGTTGTTAGGTGATAATGGGAAATATGGTCCAGGCAGCGACCGGTCTGCATAGCGTCATACCCCTCATCCATATGATGAACAACAACGAGCTCCGGCTCCATTGCGCAACTTTGTGTACTGTGGAGCGTGAAACCCGTCGTTGCCGTGAAAAAAATCACGGTCAGTAATATGGATATGGCTTTTTGTCCGATCATTGTCTGTTTGCATTTCTTTGATACAAATATACCGGAGAAACAGGTGTTTGTTTTACATTATATTCGGAAAAATGTACATGATTTTCCTAAAAAAATCTACGTAGTTAACTACGTAGATTTTTTGTAATGCTCTCATATATAACAAAATGCCTTACAATAAAATGAGAGGTTTGTTTAAGTTCCCGTTATTATCCGGGATCAGCCTGGAAATTTTCTCCATTTTTTCCAGGTCAATTCTCAGGGGCAGAATTTCATCATCGTGTTTTTCAAGGATTCCGTATGCATCCATCAGTTCATGCATCAGGGCGATCTGCAGCAACATGGCATTGTGCTGGAATCTCATTTCAGGAGAAAGGTTCTCTGTTCCGTTAAGATTCATATTCTCCGGAAAATCTTTTACCATTTCTTTATGAACGGAAATAAACTGCGCGATCATTTTGTCATGTTGACGCATAATTTTGGCATTCACATAGTCATGTTGGTGACTCAACATCTTCTGACCATGCATTTCGATTGATTTATGGGAAGGAATACTGTGGTTCACTTCTGTCTGCATGGTTGTTTTATAGCATTTCTTTTCTGTTTCCTGTGTGTTTGCTATGCCTGCGATTGTTAAGGAAACTGCCATACCTGCTACTATGATTATTTTTTTCATAATGATTGTTTTAAATGAATAGCAAAAGTACGGCAGTTAAAAGATCTGTTTGTATATAATATGCTGATTAATGTATATAATTACCGGAACCATGTAAAAACACCAGGCATTCTCAATCAGGTCCGGTGTTTAAACAGGATAATGAACGGATTTCCCGGGTTTATTTATTTCTCAGACGCAGGGCGTTGCCTATCACGGATACCGAACTGAAACTCATGGCGGCAGCGGCAATGACCGGGCTGAGCAATAATCCGAAGACCGGATAGAGGATCCCTGCGGCAATAGGTACACCCAGTGAGTTATAGACAAAGGCGAAAAAGAGGTTTTGTTTGATGTTACCCATGACTTTATGACTCAGATCACGTGCACGGACAATTCCGTTCAGGTCACCTTTGATCAGCGTGATCTCCGCACTCTGCATAGCGATATCTGTGCCTGTCCCCATGGCTATACCCACATGGGCCTGCATCAGGGCAGGAGCATCGTTGATGCCGTCACCGGCCATGGCTACCATTTGACCATGTTCCTGTAATTCCTTTACTTTATCGTATTTATCTTCCGGCAGGCAATCAGCTTCGAAACCATCCAAACCCAGTTCGTCTGCTACTGCTTTGGCCGTGAATTTATTGTCTCCGGTGAGCATATGAACATGAATCCCCTGCTTTTGCAGTTCTTTGATAGCTTTGGCTGAGGTTTCCTTGATGGCATCTGCCACACTGACAATGCCTTCCACCCTGTCCTCAATGACCAGGTACATGACCGTTTGTCCGGTGGATTGCCATTCTTCGGCAATCTTCCGGTGTTCTTCCGGCAGGCTGGCAGAGAATTCCTCTACCAGTCGCCGGTTGCCCAGTCCGAAGCGTTTACCCTTATAAACTGCCCTTACACCTTTACCTGTTACGGATTCAAAGTCCTGTACTTTGAAGGTCTTAATTCCCTTTTCCCTGGCCCCTGTGACGATAGCATCGGCAATGGGATGTTCGCTGCCGGCATCTATGGAGGCTGAGTAGGCAAGGATCTCTTCGTCGCTCAGACTTCCGAACGATTTATATCCTTTCAGGCTGGGCTTCCCTTCTGTCAGTGTACCTGTTTTATCTACGATAAGGGTATCCACCTTGTTCATTAATTCAATGGCTGCCGCATCCTTCACCAGAACACCCGATTGTGCCATGCGTCCCGTTCCGACCATGATGGACATGGGTGTGGCCAGTCCCAGAGCACAGGGGCAGGCAATGATCAGGACGGATACAGCATTGACAAAGGCAAAAACCACCGCCGGATCGGGTCCCCGGAAATACCATATAATAAAAGTAAGTATGGATATGGAAATAACGATCTGAACGAAATATTTGGCAACGATATCCGCCAGTTTCTGAATGGGTGCACGTGAACGGCTGGCTTCATTGACCATCTCGATGATCTGGGCCAGGAGGGTGTCAGACCCTACTTTTTCGGCCTTCATTTCAAAAACGGTTTTTCCGTTGATGGTGCCGCCTGTCACTTTGTCTCCTACCTCTTTTTCAGCAGGTACGGGCTCTCCTGTGATCATGCTTTCATCCACAATGGCCGTCCCTGAGGTCAGCACACCATCTACCGGGATCTTCTCACCGGGTTTTACCACCAGGATATTCGCGACCTTCACCTCTTCCAGGGGGATCTCCTCTTCTTGTCCGTTGCGGATAACCCGTGCCACGGGCGGGACCAGACTCAGCAGGGATTTAATAGCCGAATTGGTCTTGCTGTGTGCCCGCAGTTCCAGTACCTGTCCCAACAGTACCAGTGTAAGAATAACGGCTGATGCTTCAAAATAAAGGTGTACGTTGCCGAACTCATCCTTGAACTGGTCGGGGAAGAGTGGTGGGAACAGCAGTCCGAACACACTAAACAGATAAGCTGCTCCCACAC
>WFSC01000221.1 GCA_015486185.1 Bacteroidales bacterium
ATAATCGAGTGATACCAACCTTGTCCGGGTACTACGGTCCGATCCCGGCTCATTAAAACCTATGTGCCCCGTACGACCGATACCCAGCAACTGAATATCTATACCTCCGGCCTTTTTGATATCCTCCTCATACCTGCGGCAAAAATCCGGGGTCTTCTCCAGCGGAAGGGTTGCATCCGGTATATGGATATTTTCTTTTTTCAGGTCCACCTGGTCAAGCAGGTGTTCACGCATAAAACGTACATAAGATTGTATTTTCCCCGGGTTCATCGGATAATACTCATCTACATTAAAAGTGACCACATTCCGGAAACTCAGTCCTTCTTCCTGATACAATCTGACCAGCTCGTCATACACTTCAACAGGCGTGGAACCGGTAGGCAGTCCCAGTACACAATGCCCTCCAGCCGCTTCCTTTTTTCTGATCATATCTGCAATATGTGCCGCCACCATCTTGGAAGCAGCCCTGGAGCTGGCAAATACCCTGACAGGAATTTTTTCATACTTCAACATCTCCCTTTTATCTTCAGGAGTAATAATTTCTTTTACTGCATCGAGACGAAAAGTTATCATTTTAGTTACTGGTTACTGGTTACTGGTTGCATAATGTTGACTATTTACATTCATAATTCATAATTCTACATTCTACATTCCTACGGCACTTTTCCATCCAACATAGACAGGGCAAAATGTCCGGCACCGATAAAACCGGCTTCATATTTAAGTTGAGCCGGCAGAATTTTCAAACCTTCATGGCAGGCTGGCAGGGAATTTTCAAGTACCGATTTTTTTATCAGATCAATATATTCCTCACCGGCAAGGGCCATCCCTCCACCTATGACGATCAGGGAGGGGGCAAAAATGTTCACCAGGTTTCCTAATCCAATGCCAACAAAACGGGCATTTTCCTTTACCACCTCCACCGCTTCCGGTTCTCCTGCCTTGAAACGGTCAAAAACAGGAATAACGGAAACAACCATTTTGAAGGGATCACCTTTTTTCTTTATTTTCCGGTTGTAACGATCGACCAGTGCCTGGGAGGAAGCATAATATTCAAGAGGTCCCCTCCCTCCCCATTTGCTACGGGGCCCTTTAAAGTTAATAGTCATTTGTCCGAATTCACCACTGGTATTATTCGGACCACGGTATAATTTTCCATTTATGATAATAGCTCCGCCTATGCCGGTACGCAGCGAAATAAAGATCATATTATCCTGGCCACGGGCAGCCCCGAACATCCATTCCGCATAACCATACAGGGTAGCATCATTATCTACAAAAACCGGTAAGTTTATTTTCTCCTGGACCATCCCGGCCAGGGGTATATCTATCCAGTCACGTATATGTAATGCCATGCCCCTGACATAACCCGCATGCAGATCGACAAAACCGGGAGTACCAATGCCCACACACAAAGGATTGATCTCCTGCTCGGCCGAAATGGCCAGGACATCATCCAGTACATCAAATAATTTACGTAAAACGGCCGTTTTGGTCCTCTGCCTTGAATATCTGATCCGGTTATGCCACAATACGGCACCATCCTGCCGCACAATACCGTAGTTGATCCCGGTACGTCCCGCATCCACTCCGATCGCCGTGGCATATTTATACATAAACGTAATTTTATTTCATGACAAAGATAAAAGATAAATATACACGATACAATTTGCCTGCGGACGGATAAAGAGATGGGACGAAAAGGTCGAAAGTCAAAGAGTACAATAGTTGATACAACAAATTAATAACGACTTAATTTCGCGAGCGCCAGCGAGCTAATTTCGCCTGTAAAATAGCTTAATAACCATTGTATGACTACTGAATGACTACTGAATGACTACTGAATGACTACTGAATGACTACTGAATGACCATTGTATGACCATTGTATGACTACCGTATGACTACCGTATGACTACTGTATGACTACTGTATGACGTGAGGGCGCAGCCCGAACAAATGACGCGGCGTCAGCCGCTAATTTCGCGAGCGCCAGCGAGCTAATTTCGGCCGCGAAGCAGCCTTACACCTACCTGAAAACCACATACAACCCCAATAATATGGCTACCAGGATCAGCGAAAGGATTCTGGGATCTCCGATACCGGTAATTCTTCCTTTCAGAAAAGACAAGGGACTCTCGAGGGTAGTGGTAGCAATTTTCTCCGGGGCGGGAGGTGCTGTAAAAAGACTGACAAGGACAAAAACAATAGTGGATATTACAAACAAAAGAAAACTTTGTAGCATATATGGGATATGCCAAACATCACTAATTATCTTCACGTTTCCGAAGATGGGAAAATCGAGCATAAATGTCAATATACCGAGAACAAAACCGCTTAATATGGCGGCTACTGCCCCCCGGGCATTGCCCCGTTTCCAGAAAACACCCAGCAGGAAAACCGTAGCTATGGGCGGAGATAAGACAGCCAGAATATTGTTGATGGCATCAAAGATGCTGACAAAACGGGCTATCATGGGAGACCACGCTATGGCCAGGACCATTACCACCGCTGCCGTCCACCGGCCAATACGTACCTGTTGTTTATCTGTTGTCAGCGGATTTACCCGTTTGACAATATCCACCGAGACCAGTGTTGCAGATGAATTCAGAGCAGCCGCAATGGTGCTCATAAGGGCCGAAAGGAGAGCTGCTGACATCAGGCCGACAAAACCTACGGGCAATAGTTTGGTGATAAGAACAGGCAGGGTATCGTTCGGATCTTTTATGTCTGTCCTGAAAATGGCATAGGCAATGATTCCGGGAATGACCATCATAAAGACGGTAAGTATTTTAATGAACCCGGCAAATACCGGGCCCCTCCGGGCATCCTCCAATGACCTGGCTCCCAGCACCCTTTGCACAATGGTCTGATCGGCACACCAGTACCATATCCCGATCACCGGATAGCCCAGCAAAATGGCATACCAGGGTAATTTGGGAGAACTTGCATAACTTCGGAGCAAGGTGAGCTGACCAGGTCTTACAGCCTCTCTCAGTTGGCCGATTGAATGAATACCATTATCACCAAGGGCAAGTACTGCCATAACAGCCAAAACCAACCCCCCTGTAATCAGTATAACGGTCTGTGCGGTCTCGGTAACTACCACCGATTTCAGGCCGCCAAGGATGGTATAAGCTGCTGTAATGACTGCAATCAACAGGATAGATACCCACATATTGATCCCGAAAAAGTTTTCAAAAACTACCGCTCCGGCATACAGACTGATACCTATATGCATAAATAAGGCCCCCATCAGAGCCATAAAGGCAAGCAGAGAACGGGCCAGGCCGTTGTATCTTTTTTCCAGAAATTCAGGTAATGTAGATATCCTGTTCTTGAAATAAAAAGGGGCAAACACCAGGCCCAGCAGGATCAGCAGGAACGGGGCCAGCCATTCGAAGTTACCCTGCACAATACCATCCGAATACCCTGCCGCCGCCAGACCGACCATATGAATGGTAGAAATATTGGAAGCAAAAAGCGCCGCGCCTACCAGTGCCCAGTTAAGCGACCTCCCGGCCAGAAAATAAGTACCTGTCGTCATCCTTTGCTTACGGACGACCCATAATCCCAAAAGAAGAACGCCAGCCAGGTAAACAATAATAATGGAGAGGTCTATGGTTGAAATACTCAGGCCTGAATGCATGATCCGCAGATTTTATCTTATTTCATATGGATCATGGCCTTCATCACCCCATCACGGTATCCGGCCACCAGTTCGAACGCCTTATCCGTTTCTTCAAAAGAATAATGATGGGTGATCAAACGATCCACATTCACGCGGCCTGTTTCGATCAGGTCCAGTGCTTCCTGCACACTATTCAATTGTCTCCGGACATTCTGAATAGCTATCTCTTTATGGCGCAGGTCATCCACCGGAAAATGCCACCTGTCAAATTCAGGGATTCCGATAATCATAATTTTTCCGCCCGGTTTTAATAATTTCACTGCCTGATCCATCGCTTCTTGCTGACCGCAACATTCAAAGACCAGGTCCATTCCCCATTTTTCATGTTTCAATATTTCTTCCACGATATCCGCTTTGTCGGGATTTCCTGTCCATGCAGCCCCTGAAGCTTTTGCCAGCATCAGTCGTTCATCAATCTTATCCGTCATATAAACGTTCGCGGCACCATAAGCCAGCGCCGGGAGAAGCACGCTCATACCAATAGGCCCGGCTCCGAGAATGGCTATTTTTTTTCCTAATACTCCTCCCGAAAGATTTACTGCATAGGTACCAATAGAAAGCGGTTCACTAAAAGCACCCCAGTCGTAAGAGCTATTCTTTTTTAATGGATACAGTGAATTTTCAGGCATAACGATATGTTCAGACAGGCAACCTTCAGCCTGGCCCGGCGTACCCAGAAACTTCAGGTTACGGCATGTATGAGGCCTGCCGGCCAGACACTGGTCACAGAAACCGCATGGCATGGCAGGATCAATGGCCACCCTGTCACCTGGTTTCACGCGCGTAACCTCTGCTCCGACAGATTCCACCAGACCGGCTCCTTCATGTCCTACCGTAAAAGGATACTTCACCACCTGACTACCGATACGTCCGGTTAGATAATAATGGATATCCGAACCGCAAACTCCGACAGCTTCCATCCGTACCAACACCTCATGAGGAGAACGTATCTCCGGATAAGGAACTTCCTTCATCTCCATTTGCCGGATCCCTGTTAGTTGAAAAGCTTTCATACACCTTATTTATTAAATAGATTGCTAATTTAATAAAAGCTGTGAAAAGAATTTCTTATTTTCGGCCGGTAAAATATAAATCATGGAAGACATTGTCAGAAATATCCTGGAAAAGGAAGCAGAAGCCATAAGGAATATCCCTGTCGATCATCAGTTTACGGATGCTGTTGATCTGATCTATGAAAAGGTTCACCGGCAGGGCGGTAAAGTAATCGCCAGCGGTATGGGAAAGGCCGGGCAGATTGGCATTAATATCGCTACCACCCTGTCATCCACCGGCACACCGGCTGTTTTTTTACATCCCAGCGAAGCCCAGCATGGCGATCTGGGCATCATCCAGCCCCATGATATCCTGTTGCTTATCTCCAACTCGGGAAAAACGCGTGAGATCCTGGAGTTGGTTGAACTGGCCGGAAAACTTTATAAAGGCCTTCCGCTAATTGTTATTACAGGAAATCCGGACAGCCTGTTGGCAAAAATGGCA
>WFSC01000222.1 GCA_015486185.1 Bacteroidales bacterium
CGGGTGTGGCATAGAGGTTGCTGTATTGTGCATCGGCAGAGCACCAGTCATTCAAATCAGTGAGTTCAATGGCTCCGGCCTTGTAGTTGTAATCAATCTGGTCGTTGACGCAGAGAGAGAATGTACCACTATATCTGTCGTCATCCACGGAGATATAGTACCAGCTACCCGGGGTGAGAGTGTCGGTCTCCAGGGAGATGGTTCCCTGGTTATAGACCCATCGTGCACAGCCAACTTCATCACCAGCTTCGTTCCAGAGAGCAACCTGCTGACGTTGCATGGAACCATAGACATTGCCGGTTTTAACGCGGACTTTGATGAAGTTGGTAGTAGCCTGGAATTTGAACCATACATTTTTCAGTCCTGTTCCCTGGTTGTCTGTCCAGCAGCTACCGGCTGTTTCGTCGGGTGTGGCATAGAGGTTGCTGTATTGCGCATCGGCAGAGCACCAGTCATTCAGGTCAGTGAGTTCAATGGCGCCAGCTTTATAGTCATAATCGATCTGATCGGTGACACAAAGGGAGAATGTTCCGCTATATCTGTCATCATCCACGGAGATATAGTACCAGCTACCCGGAGTGAGGGAGTCGGTCTCGAGGGATATGGTTCCCTGGTTATATATCCACCGGGTACAACCCACCTGAATGCCTGCTTCATTCCAAAGAGCGACCTGCTGACGCTGCATGGTGCCATATACATTGCCGGTTTTGACACGTATTTTGATGAAGTTGGTGGTAGCCTGGAATTTGAACCACACATTCTTTAGTCCTGTTCCCTGGTTGTCTGTCCAGCAACTACCTGCTGTCTGGTCGGGAGTGGCAAATCTGTTATCGTAAGCTGCATCAGCCGAGCACCAGTCTGTAATATTTGTCAATTCGATGGCACCTTCCCGGTAGTCATAATCTACCGAATCGTCCACACAGATAGTAAATGATCCGCTGGCGTAATCATCATCCACAGCAATCCAGTACCAGTTGCCGGGGGTAAGTGTATCCGATTGCATTTTTATGGTTCCGGTATTGTACAGCCATCGGGCACATGCTACTTCGGTTCCACCGGCATTCCATAAGGATACTTGTTGCCTTCGCATAGAGCCATAGGTACTGCCGGTCTTAATGAGCACTTTGACCATATTGGTTGTAGCCTGGAACTTAAACCACTTATTATTATAAGGTGCATTGGTGGCGTTAGTCCAGCAACTGCCTGCAAAAGTGCTGGCCGGTTCTCCTGCGTTGGAGTAAGCCGCGTCGGGAGAGCACCAGTTGTTTATATCTGTCAGTGTGACAGCTCCCGGGGGCATGATATAGGTAACATCATCATCGATACATAAGGTAAATGTACCGCTTATACTATCATCATCCACAGCGATCCGGTACCAGTTGCCGGGGGTCAACGTATCTGCTACAAGGGTCTGTGTCCCGCCATCTCCCGATAGAGGGCCCGTACAACCTACTTCAGTACCGGAAGCGTTCCAGATAGCGATCTGCTGACCTCTCATTTCGCCATAATTACCGCCGGTAGTGACATTTACAGTGGCTTGTGTGGATGTAGCCTGGAATGTGAACCAAACATTTTTAAGTCCTGTTCCTGCATTATCCGTCCAGCAACTCCCTGCGGTCTGGTCGGGTGTAGCTATACTGTTAGTATATTTTGCGTCATCGGAACACCAACTGTTCAAATCATCCAGGACAAAAGCATTGCCCTGGTCATCGTTGGCTATGGCATCCGTAATACAAACTGTGAACGTTCCGTTATAGGCTGTGCCTGTGTAATTATCGACTGAAATAAAATACCACTCACCAGGGGTAAGTCCTGTACTATAAACTTCTATATCCGCATTATCTGTCACATAGCTCTTACAGGCTATTTCACTGCCATTGGTATCCCAGAGGGCTACCATGGGTCTTCTCAGTGTGCCTTCTGGCGCACTGGTCCTGACCTGAATACTGATGGCAGAGGTAAGGGCCTGGAATTTGAACCACCGGTTATAATTGGGTCCGTTGGGCCAGCAACTGCCGGCATTCTCATCCGGTGTGGCATTTACGGTAGAGAAAGCCTGTTGACCGGAACACCAATTGTTAACATCTGACAGCTCTATTGCTCCAGCTTTATAGTCATAACTGATCTGATTATCCATACAAAGGGTGAAGGATCCGCGGTAAGCGGTATTATTGTAATTATCGACGGAGACATAATACCATTGGCCGGTTGTCAGGCCCGAATAGGTAAGTTCCAGATCACTGTAATTATTGGTATATCTTTTGCATGTCAGTTCCGTTCCGTTTGTATCCCAGAGGGCAGCCATCAAATAACGGGCTGTACCTTCCGATCCTCCTGTTTTAACCTGTATGGTTACATCCGGACCGGTAGCCTGGAAGCGAAACCAACGGTTGAAGTTTGGTCCGTTGGGCCAACAGGAACCTTTTGTTTCATCAGGCGTGGCACCTATTGTTGTAAATTCTCCCGGTGCCGAACAATAATTATCATAATCGACAATTTCATAGGCAGCTTTTTTGAAATCATAGTCAATGGTGTCGGTAACACATAGGGTAAAGGATCCACGGTATGCTGTATTGTTATAATTGTCAACGGCAATATAATACCAGTCTCCCGGAGTTAGGGTGTCGGAACCAATTCTCAGGTCACTGTATGCGGATGTATAACGGGCACAGGCGATCTGATTGAGAGAGGTGTCGAACAATGCCACATAGGGATATCTCATGCTTCCTTCCGAACCGCCTGTCTTTACATCCACCATAACCATGTTGGTAGTGGCCCGGAATTTGAACCACCGGTTAAAGTTAGGTCCGGTATTCCAGCAGGATCCCCTTATCTCATCCGGGGTAGCGTTCATGGTAGTATAGGCTGCATCGGATGAGCACCAGTTATGAATATCGTTTAGTTCAAGGGCTGCATCTTTATAATCGTAATCAATAGTATCACTGATACATAGCTTGAAAGAGCCCCTGTATGCAAGATTGTTATAGTTATCCACGGAGATATAATACCAGTTGCCGGGTACGAGGGTGTCGCTTCCTATGGTAAGATCACTGTACGCACCGGAATATCTTGCACAGGCCACTTCGTTCATGCCGTCATCCCATAGTGCAATGTATGGATAGCGCATGGAACCTTCACTTCCACCGGTTTTCAGATCGATCTTAACGAATTTTTTGGTAGCCTGGAACTTGAACCACCGGTTGAAGTTTGGTCCTGTATTCCAGCAGGAACCCTTGCTTTCGTCGGGGGTGGCGTTTATAGTGGTGTAAGCAGCATCGGGAGAGCACCAATAATTCAAATCGGTTAGCTCGATGGCTGCATCTTTGAAATCGTAATCTATTGTATCGTTTATACACAGGGTAAAAGAGCCCTGGTAGGCAGCATTGGCATAATTGTCTATGGAAATATAATACCATTGTCCCGGGACCAGGCTTTGCGAGCCGATGGTCAGATCGCTGTAGGCAGAGGTGTATCGCGCGCATGCAATTTCGGTATTGGAATCATCCCACAAGGCAATATATGGATAGCGCATGGAACCCTCTGATCCTCCTGTTTTAAGGTTGACAGTGACCATGTTGGTGGTGGCCTGGAATTTGAACCACCGGTTATAATTGGGCCCGGTGTTCCAGCATGATCCTTTGCTTTCGTCAGGGGAAGCGTTCAGGGTAGTATAAGCCGCATCAGGGGAACACCAATTGTTTAAATCAGTTAATTCAATAGCGCCTGCCTTAAAATCATAATCGATACTGTCGGAAACACACAAGGTGAAACTTCCCCGGTAAGCAGTATTGGCATAGTTGTCCACGGCGATATAATACCAATTGCCGGGGGTCAGTCCGGTAGCGCCGACACTCAGGTCGCTGTACTGTGATCTGTAACGCGCACATCCAAGTTCATTTCCTGTGGAATCCTGTAACACCAGGTAAGGATACCTTAAAGAACCTTCGTCACCCCCTGTTTTTAATTGGACAAGAACCTGTCCGGTGGTAGCCTGAAATTTGAACCAGCGGTTATAATTGGGGCCGGTATTCCAGCAACTTCCTTTGATGCCGTCGGCAGAGGCATTCATGGTGGTGTAGGCTGCGTTTGTTGAACACCAGTTTCCGGTATCCGGTACCTCTAAGGCTCCTTCCCTGAAATCATAGGTTATGGTATTATCAATGCATAAAGTGAAAGATCCCCTGTAAGCCAATGCATTGTAATTATCCACGGAAATATAATACCAATTGCCGGGGACCAGGCTGGTGCTTCCAATGCTCAGGTCGGAGTATGCAGAGGCATAGCGTGCGCATGCAATTTCGGTATTGGATTCATCCCACAGGGCGATAAGCGGATACCGAATGGTTCCTTCATCGCCTCCTGTTTTGAGGGTAATGTTAATGTCGGAGGAGGTAGCCTGAAATTTAAACCAAACGTTGAAATTAGGACCATTAGGCCAACAGCTTCCCCTTGACTCGTCGGGGGAAGCATTCAATGTCGTATAAGCAGCATTACCTGAGCACCAGTTATTGAAATCGGTCAGTTCAATGGCTCCGGCTTTGAAATCATAGTTGACTGAATCGTCAACAGCCAGGGTGAAAGTCCCTCTATAACCGGTGGCATTATAATTGTCAACAGAGATATAATACCATTCTCCCGGTGTCAGACTGGCGCTGCCCAGGCTGATATCACTGTATTGGCTGGAATAGCGTGCACAGGAGATCTGGGTACCTGATTCATCCCAGATGGCTGCCAACGGGTAACGCATGGAGCCTTCATCTCCACCGATTTTCACCTGAACAAATACCTGGGTAGTGGTGGCGCGGAATTTGAACCACCGGTTGAAGTTGGGTCCGTTGGGCCAACAGGAACCCCTGGATTCATCCGGAGTGGCGCCGATAGTAGAATAACGGGCATCTGCCGATTGCCAGTTATCTATATCTGTCAAGGTAATGGCTCCTGCTTTAAAATCATAATCTCTAACTTCCGTATTAGCTGTATCTGAGTTAGTACATCCGTTAGCATCGGTATATTGATAAATGATTTGATGAACACCCACGCCTGCAACGGCAGGATCAAACGTGTCACCGGATATACCGGGCCCGGAGAAGGTGCCGCCGGCAGGATTGCCTGTCAGGGTAACCGCCGGATCGTTGACATCATACAGAGAGTCAAGCCCGGTTATGCTGACCGAAGGTGTGTCGTGAACCGTAGTCGTCTGAACATCCTGACCGGTGCATCCTGAAGACGGATCGGTATAGGAATAAGTAATCGTGTGGGTTCCTGTGCCTGCCAGTGCCGGTGAGAAGATACTGTCGGTAATGCCATTGCCTGAGAATATTCCACCGGCAGGGGTGCCATGAAGTGTGTCATTATCGTCATATATACAATAATCGGTAAGCAGTCCGCTGAAACTGACGGCGGGTGTATCATGAATATCAACCACCAGCTCGCTGGAGTCTTTGGCTCCGCAACCATTTGTTTCTACTACTTTAACGTTACCGGAAATACCACCCGTGGGACTCCAGGTAACATCCAGTGTGTTTGAACCGGAAGCAGAGGTGGGAGTTCCGTTGAGAACGGTCCAATCATAGGTGGAACCTGAGTGGTTATTAACCGAGTAAGTTATGGTTTCTCCTGCACAAACATTCGTATCACTTGGAACAATAGGAGATGTTACGGGAGGGAAACAAGTGCCGCAGGAAATAGATGCTTCCCATCCCTCGCGATTAAAATTGTTATCGGAAACAAAATGAAATGTAAGGCAGGTGCCGCTGGAAGCAACAGAAAAAGTACGCCCTTCACCAGTATAAGCACCTAATAGGGCAGAGCCGGTATCCGGGCCATCATAAATCCATAATGTATCACCGAGCCGAACTTCGAATGTGGTAAAATCAAAATTTATATGATCTCCGTTATCCGAGCAAAACGTTACGGTATAGGATTCATTATCTCCGTAATAGCCTCCGGGTCCTCCACTATCGTAAAAAGTGCCCGAACATGTATTTACGGTTTGGCTGTCCAGGGTATCAATACGGTAGGTCTGGGCTAATAATGAAGATGAGAAAAATATAAATAGAGAAAAAAATGAAATAAAGATTTTCAACGCGTCAGTAATTCTCTTTTTTTTCATTATATCATATATGTTTTGCAAAAGAAGATTAACTCGATAATGCTAAGTTTATAATGTGACCACGGTTAATTCCAAATGGTTGCTTTTATTTACGAAATAAATAAAATATTTTGCTCACAATCAAATATAACACTATTTATTTTGACCATTGTTGTCAGTCCATTGATAAAAGCAATATATTTCAAAAATGAATGATACGTAAATCCGGAATTTTTGTTGTTGTTGATCAGATATTTACCAGGATGTATTGACGAAAGGCAATAAATTTATGATGAAAGGATCTGATTCGTTCATAAATTAGGAATTTACCATTCCAAAACCAGTGGTGCATTACGCGGATGAAGAAGCACTGTCATGCCGGTACGACGTGCTGTTGCAACATTTTCCTGTGAATCATCAATAAAAAGTGTCTCCGAAGGGTTCAGGCTGCTTTGTTTAATTACAAATTCAAAAAATGTCAGTTCCGGTTTTCGTAAGCCTGTTTTGTAAGAATAATAGGTTTTTTCAAACAGATCATTCAGAGACGAGATGTGATATTTCCGGAGAAGGATCTCATTACAACGCTCAATATGGGTTATATTTGTATTACTTACCAAAAATGTCCGGTATTGTTTTTTTAGTTCCTGCAACAGCCTGATCTTCTGAGGTTGGAAATCAACGATCATTTCGTTCCAGGCTGTTTTGAGCCGGCTTAATGGCAGCGGTTTTTCCAGGAGGTGTTGCAAAGCTGAAAAGAAATTATTTTCTGTAATAATTCCTCTTTCCAACTGAAGGAAAATATTGGGATCTTCAGTTTCGTGAAGATGGAACATAGATTCATCGAAACCCATGTGGGAAAAGGCATCCCTTGTTTTTTCAATATCCAGATCCATAATAACACCGCCCAGGTCGAAGATGATATTTTTTATTTTATTGGGAATCTTCATAATGGTTCATTACTTTTGTATAAAGAGTTTGGGAATAAAAATAAACATTTTTCCCGGGTATGCAGGTTGGAAATAAATATTATGAATCATTATGGTTTGACAGGGATCATCCCGGTGAGGTAAGGGTAATCAACCAGCGGCGTTTACCATGGGAGTTTCAAATACAGATCATAGACAGTCTGGAAGAAGTCTATCTGGCCATACGGGAGATGACGGTGAGAGGGGCACCTGTTATTGGCGTGCTGGCTGCGTTTGGCATGTATATTGATGCTTATAATCACCCGGATGAAGCCCATCTGGCGGACAGATTGGATCATGCTGCGGAATACCTGCTCTCTTCACGTCCTACTGCTGTTAATCTGGCGTATGCTGTAAGTGAGCAGCAAAAAATCTATCATGCGATTTCCGGTCATTCTGCTGTTACCGGTGCATTGTTGCGAAGGGCCCTGGGGATGGCTGATACGGAAAAAGAGGCTTGCCGTCTGATCGGGGAGAATGGGTTCCCTCTGATCAGGGAGCTTGCCGAAAAGAAACAGGGTGAGCCGGTAAACATATTAACACATTGTAATGCCGGGTGGCTTGCCACCATTGATTACGGGACGGCACTGGCTCCGGTTTACAAGGCGCATAAAGAAGGTATTCCCTTGCATGTATGGGTTGACGAGACTCGTCCGCGCAACCAGGGGGCACGACTGACCGTATGGGAGTTGAAACAAGCAGGTATTCCCTATACCCTGATCGCTGATAATGCAGGGGGTCATTTGATGCAGCATGGTATGGTGGATATTGTGCTCGTCGGGAGTGACCGTACCACACGGAACGGTGATGTGGCAAATAAAATAGGGACTTATCTAAAGGCACTGGCTGCCCGGGATAATCATGTGCCATTCTACGTTGCACTGCCGGTTTCTACTATTGATCCCGCCCTGAAGGATGGAAAGGATATTCCTATAGAAAAACGGGCAGCAAAAGAAATAATTGAAATGGAAGGGATGACGGGTACAAAAATTCAAAAAGTAAGTATCGTCCCTCCGGATACGCCTGTAATGAATTATGGTTTTGATGTAACTCCTGCCCGCCTGGTTACAGGGCTTATCACAGAAAAGGGAATATGCCAGGCCTCTGAGGAAGGGATCCGGTCTATACTGAAGTATTAGAAAGCAAATACAGATTTTCCAAAACGGTCATATAAATAAAGAAATGATGTAGCTCATGAAATGCATTGGTATAATAGGTGGTTCCGGCCTGGAAGATCCGGATATTTTTTTAAAAAAGAAAGAGAAAAAGATTGAGACACCCTATGGAGATCCAAGTTCTGCGCTGATTTTTGGTGAAATTGAAGGGGTAGATGTTATATTATTATCCCGTCACGGGAAAAGACATACCATTCCCCCCACCCAGGTTAATAACCGGGCCAATATTTTTGCCTTACAGGAGGCAGGTTGCACCCATTTGATTGTTACCACAGCCTGCGGGAGTTTGCGTGAGAATATACACCGGGGAGATCTGGTGATCCCGGACCAGTTTATTGATTTTACAAAACACCGGGTCAATACTTTTTATGATCATTTTGAACCCGGGAAACTGATGCACACGCCGATGGCCGATCCTTTTGACCGGCATTTGAGAGAAGTGCTGATCCGGACGGCCGGTGAGTTGTCCCTGTCTTTTCATCCCCGGGGGACCATCGTAACTATTGAAGGTCCGAGGTTTTCTACGCGGGCCGAATCACGTATGTTCAGAATGTTGGGTGCAGATGTGATCAACATGTCCATTGCCCCTGAAGCTGCCCTGGCCAATGAAGCAGGGATCCCCTATGCATGCATTGCCATGAGTACCGATTATGACAGTTGGAAGGATGATGAGGATACTGTACAATGGGAGCAGGTGCTGAAAGTTTTTCAGGAGAACGTGCATCATGTGATCCAACTGATACAAAAGGTGGTGGCCTTAATATAAACTGATGTTTTTACCCGGGGGTAAATGATGCTCGAACAAACAAGAAAATAGGTATTTAAATAGGTATTTAAATACCTATTTAAATAGGTAGATTAATTTTTAAATTCTATGTATTTATAAATAAAAAAGTCCTGCACTCTGCAAGGCTTTGGGATGTGGGCGATAATACGGGGTTTGCTATGCTCACAAACGGCTCTATCATTTCCATCCTGCTTACAAGCAAGCTTGAATCAGTCTGAAAATGATAAAGCCATACACTTCGTGTACGGCTGTGGGATGTGGGCGATACTGGATTCGAACCAGTGACCCCCTGCTTGTAAGGCAGGTGCTCTGAACCAACTGAGCTAATCGCCCGGGTTTATTCCTTAAAAGGGAGTGCAAATATATAGACTCTTCTGAAAATTCCAAAACTTAAAATATTTATATCACTTCCGCCACTACGAACGTACTTCCTCCTATAAAAATAAAATCATATTTTCCGGCTGTTTGACGGGCCTGATCGTATGCTTGTTTGACGGTTTCAACCGGTGTACCTTCCAGTCCGTATTGTGTCGCCGCATGGTAGAGGTCTTTTACCGGAAGTGCACGGGGAATACGGGCCTGCGTAAAATAATAAAAGGCGTGCCGGGGCAGCATACCGAGAATGTCGTGATAGTGCTTATCATTGACAAAACCGAGTACCATATATAATTTTTTATAGGGGGTATTATTGATCTGGTCCAGTATCCAGGCAAATGCTTCCGGGTTGTGTCCTGCGTCACAAATGATCAAGGGATGATGGTTCAAGACTTCCCATCTTCCGTGCAGGCCTGTATTGGGGATCACATTTTTCAGACCTTTCCGGATAGTTGTAATGCTGGCAGGAAAAATGTTTTTAATGGTTTCAATGGTTTGCAGGACAGTTATCACATTCTCCTTTTGATAGTTGCCTGAAAGACCGGTTTCAAGGTTATCCAGCCAGAGTCCATCTTTTTTATGAACATTGAATAGCTGATTTCCCGCGGGGGTAAACATGGAATAGGAAATGAAAAAGTTACGGTCGGAAAAGAATATTTTACTGTGGTGCTCTTTCGCAGTTTTACGGAAAACAGGTTCTGTTTCCGGTTGACTTTTCCCGACGACCACAGGGATATGGTCTTTTATGATACCTGCCTTTTCTCCGGCGATCTGAGCGAGTGTATCACCCAGAAATTGTGTGTGGTCCATTCCGATATTGGTAATGACCGAGCATACCGGATGGATGATATTGGTTGAGTCCAGGCGCCCGCCCAGCCCGGTTTCTATCACTGCAAGGTCAATTTTTTCATCGGCAAAGTATTGAAATGCCAGGGCTGCTGTCATTTCAAAAAAGGAGGGTTTTATCTTCGAGAACAGGGAATAATGCCTGTTGATAAATTTTATGACATAGGCTTGCGGTACAGGCCTGCCGTTTATTTTTATTCGTTCCCTGAAATCTTTAAGATGCGGAGAAGTATATAATCCTGTTTTGAAGCCTGCTTCCTGAAAAACGGAAGCCAGCATATGTGATACGGAACCTTTTCCGTTTGTTCCTGCTACATGTATGGTTTTATATTTCTGATGCGGATGATGAAAATATTGATCCAGTTTCAGGGTATTTCCCAGATCAGCCTTATAGGCAGCCGGACCTGACCGCTGGTACATGGGTAGTTGTGAAAAAAGAAAATCCAGTACTTCCCGGTAGTTATTAAAATTGTTGTTCTTTATCATGTCTAAAAGTGAATACGTACGTTACCGGTCTGCCGGCAGAATTTCTTATGTTTCTCAGGGGATGTTGTCCTGTAATAAAATCCATAACAGTAATTTTCTGTAAATTTAGTGATGATTCCGGCAAATACGGATATACAAAGAAAAAAATAACCATTATATTTACCGTAAATAATTTTATCGGATAAGATATGAAAGGGGTAAAAAAGATCTTTATACTTGATACCAACGTATTGTTGCATGATTATCAGAGTATTTTTCATTTTCAGGAAAATGATATAATTATACCTATTGTTGTACTGGAAGAGTTGGATAAGTTTAAGAAAGGGAACGGGATCATCAACTTTCATGCCCGGGAGCTTACGCGTGAGCTGGATAAACTTGCAGGTGACAAGCTTTTTTCCGATGGAGTCCCCTTAGGGAAAGGTCTGGGTAAGTTGTTTATTGAGACAGGCAAACCTTTTTCCGAAAGGATGTCTTCGTCTTTTCCCGAATATACGCCTGATCATCGTATTTTGGCTATTGCCGAATATGTGACCGGCAAGTTTCCGGACAATCCTGTTATTTTGGTTTCCAAGGATATCAATCTGCGGCTGAAAGCCAAGTCATTGGATATTCTTGCACAGGATTATACTACGGATAAGGTCGTCAATATTGATGATCTTTTCAATGAGGTGCAGATGCTGGAGGAGGTAGATCAGCAGATCATATCGGATTTGTATTCAGATCACCAGCAGGTTCCTGTAGATGCATTATCCCTGAAAACAAAGCCGTTTGCCCACCAGTATTTTATTCTCAGAAATGACAAATCAAGTGTTTTGGCTCATTATGATCCCTTCAACCAGGCCATTGACAGGGTGGAGAAGGTGCAGGCTTACGGCATAGAACCGCGGAATGCCGAGCAGACCTTTTCGCTGGATGCTTTATTGAGGAAGGAGGTTGAGCTGATCGCACTGACAGGTAAGGCAGGGACAGGAAAAACCTTGCTGGCACTGGCTTCAGCGTTACATCAGCGCAGGGATTATAAGCAGATCTTTCTGGCCCGGCCGATCGTACCTCTGGCCAATCGTGATATGGGATTCTTACCCGGGGATGTGAATGAAAAAATTGAACCGTATATGCAACCGCTTTTTGATAATCTGTCAGTCATTAAAAATAAATACACACCACAGAGTAAAGATTATCAGCGCATTGACCGGATGTTGCAGGATGAGAAACTGGTTATCACTCCGCTGGCTTATATCCGGGGCCGTAGTTTGTCAAATATTTTCTTTATTGTGGATGAGGCACAAAACCTGACTCCGCATGAGGTGAAGACTATTATTACAAGAGCTGGAGAGGGTACCAAGCTGGTGTTTACGGGAGACATTGAACAGATAGATTCGCCTTATCTGGATACAGGTTCAAATGGCCTGACTTATCTGACCGACAAAATGAAGGGACAGGACATTTTTGCTCATGTGAATCTTGTGAAAGGAGAAAGAAGTTATCTGGCGGAACTGGCCAGTAAACTATTATAAAATAAACGTATCATGAAAGAACTTTTTCTTGTAAGACATGCCAAATCCGATTGGGGGAATATGGATCTTAAGGATATTGACCGTCCGCTGAAAGACAGGGGCATACGAGACGCCTTATTTATGGGAGAATTTATATCGAAAAATTTTGAGATTCCGGAAATGGTGCTTACCAGTCCGGCATGCAGGGCATTCCATACTTCGGCATTACTTGTGCGGGCTATGAAAACTTCATACCGGATGATCACTGTTGATGAAAATATTTACCTTGTATCCTTTAACGAATTGTTTTCTATGATCAAAGATACGGATAACCGGATATCCCGTCTTATGCTTGTGGGTCATAACCCGGGTATTACGGATCTGGCCAATTATTTTATGGAGGAGTTCATACATAATATACCAACTTCCGGATTTGCCTATTTTTGTTTTGATACGGAGAAATGGCAACAGATAGCGGTTTCAAATCTCATAAAACATGAGTTGCATTATCCCAAAGAACTATTAAAGAATATGTAAATAAGATAATCATGGCGGCCGGGAAATGGATTTTGAACAGGGAGATCAGTTGGTTAGCCTTCAACCACCGGGTATTGCAGGAGGCTGCTGATCCTGCTGTGCCATTGATCGAACGGCTTCGTTTCCTGGGTATTTTTTCGGATAACCTGGATGAATTTTTCAAGGTCAGGGTAGCTTCTTTACGAAGGATGGTTGAGTTGGATATTAAGGCCAAAAAATTGGTGGGAGGAAATCCGGAAAAGATTCTGAAACAAATCCACCAGATCGTGCTGGATCAGCAGAAGGAGTTTGAAAAAATATATTTCAGGGTCATTGATGCCCTGAAAAGACATAATATTTATCTGATCGACGAATATAGTGTTCCGAAAGAGCGTGAGGAGTACATTCATAAGGTTTTTCATGATAAGGTGTTGCCAGCACTGAATCCGATAATGCTTGAAGCAGGAAAGCCCTTTCCACAGTTAAAGGATAAATCTATTTATCTTGCCATAAAACTGACAAGCAAAGATCCCGGAATAAAAAAACAGTATGCTATAATGGAAGTCCCCTCGTCTGAGGTTGGCAGGTTCATTATTTTGCCGCCCATAGGCAAGAAAAAATATCTGATCCTGCTGGATGATGTCATTCGTGTGGGATTGCCGGACGTGTTTTCTATTTACCATTTTGATGACTTTGAGGCGCATACGATCAAGATAACAAGAGATGCCGAGCTGGATATTGATAATGATATGTCGAAAAGTTTTTTGGAGAAAATAGCAAAAGGGATTACGGAGCGTAAAAAGGGACAACCGGTGCGACTGGTATATGACCAGGCTATTCCGAATGATCTGTTGGATTTTATCCTGAGAAAACTTGAACTGGATGTACTGGACAATATCATTCCGGGTGGCAAGTATCATAATTTCAAGGATTTTATGAAATTTCCGAATATCGGGACCCGGTCTCTTGAATACAAGTCTTTTCCAAATGTACATCATCCTGCCATTAAGAAACATGTGAGTATTTTGAAAACGATCAGTCAAAAGGATTTGTTCTTTCATTTTCCTTATCATCCTTTTAGCCATTTTCTGGATGTTTTGAGAGAAGCAGCTATTGACCCTTATGTGAAGGAGATCAAGATGACTGCCTACCGGGTAGCTTATGACTCGAAGGTGATGAATACATTGATCAATGCCTGCCAGAATGGCAAGGACGTTACAGTGATCATAGAATTGCAGGCCCGGTTCAATGAGGCCTCCAATATTTACTGGTCTAAAAAACTTCAGGAGGCAGGGGCCAATGTTTATTTTGGGATCAGGGGTCTGAAAGTGCATGCCAAATTGTTATTGATCACCAGGAAGGAAGGGAAGAAAACCACTCGTTATGCAGGGATCAGCACAGGGAACTTTAATGAGGAGACAGCCAGGGTGTATGTGGATATTGTAATGCTTACGGCCAATCCCGAACTGACACGCGATACGGCCAAGGTGTTCAAGTTTATGGAAAATCCTTATTTGCCTGTCCGTTATCAGTATTTTCTTACTTCTCCCGTTTTTATGCGGAGAAAACTGTATTCGCTGGTTGACCGGGAAACAAAAAATGCCCTGGGGGGTAATAATGCCTGGATTATTATGAAGCTGAACAATCTGGTGGACCAGGATATGATCTTACGGTTGTATAAAGCCAGTCAGGCAGGGGTAAAAATAACCCTTCTTATACGAGGTATCTGTTCCCTGATTCCGGGAGAAAAAGGATTGAGTGAGAATATACAGGTGTTCAGCCTGGTGGGGAGATATCTGGAGCACTCCCGGATCATGATCTTTTGCAATGATAACCATGAAGAATATTATATAGGATCAGCCGACTGGATGACGAGAAATCTGGATCACCGTGTTGAGATCTACAGTCCCGTCTTTGACGAACACCTTAAAAAGGAACTGAAGGAGATCATCGATCTTCAGTTGAAGGACAATGCTAAAACCCGCATCATTACCAAGAAGCTGAACAATCCTTATAAACAGGATGGCAAAAAAGTGAAGATAGATGCCCAGATGAAAATGTACCGGTTATTGAATAATAATCGTTGACGCAATCTTTTTTCATGTAACTTTGCTGTTTTAATTTAAGAGTGTAAAAAATGAATGTATCTTCCTTACTTGATTCAGTGGTTGAGATTGCTGTGGAAACAGGAAAGTTTATAAAGTCACAGCGAGATATCCTTTCTGCAGGTGATATACATTCCAAGGGGGTGCATGATTATGTGACCCGTGTGGACAAGGAGTCGGAGCAAAAGCTGGTGAGGTTGTTATCCGTTTTGCTTCCCGGCAGTGGATTTATTACGGAAGAAAAGACCACCACACAGAAAAAGCAGGCTTATACCTGGATTATTGATCCTCTGGATGGCACTACGAATTTTATTCACGGCAGTCCGCCCTATGCAGTTAGTATTGCTTTGCAGCATAAAGAGAAAACGGTTTTGGGCGTGGTGTATGAGATCGCGATGGATGAGGCATTTGCTGTTGCCGGGGAGGATATCCCGACACTAAACGGTAAGGAAATTAAAACCAGCGATGTCCGCTCACTGGATAGTGTGTTGATGGCTACTGGTTTCCCTTTTATCAATTTTGAAAAGCTTGATCCCTATATGGCGGTGCTGAAAAGGTTCATGGTAGAAACACAGGGTGTCAGACGGATGGGATCTGCGGCGACCGATCTGGCGTATGTGGCCTGTGGCAGGTACGATGGGTTCTGGGAATACAATTTGAATCCGTGGGATGTGGCAGCAGGAGCCTTGCTGGTGAAAAATGCCGGTGGTCGTGTCGGAGATTTCAGGGGAGGAGAAGATTATCTCTTCGGTGGAGAAATTGTTGCTGCCAGTGCCGAAGTCTTTGATGATATACTTACTATTATCAAAGCATATTTTTGACTTTGATGAAGCATCTCTTTTCATATCTTGCCTGTGGGATACTGTGGTGTATTGCCTGGCTGCCTACGCGTGTATTATATTTTGTTTCGGATATTCTGTATCTTCTAATATACCGTTTGGCCGGTTACCGGAAAGCTGTGGTACGGAAAAATCTGAAAAATGCTTTCCCAGGAAAAAGTGAAAAGGAAAGAAAAGAAATTGAAAAGAAATTTTACCGGCATCTCTGTGATCTGATCGTTGAAGAAATCAGGATGATCCATATTCCCACAAGAGAACTGTTGAAAAGAGTCACTTTTTCGGAGCGTGATTATCAGCGTTTTGAAGAAATGCGAAAAAAAAATATTCATTGTATCATTGCTTCAGGACATTATGGGAACTGGGAATGGGCCAATGCTTTTACGGCTGTTACTTCCTATAATGTTATGGCTATTTATAAACCTTTGCATGATAAGGTGATCGAGAAATTACTTTCAAAGTCCCGTACCAGGTGGTTAGATGAGGTGGTTCCCATGTATAACACCTACAGAGCTGTTTTGAGATACCACCAACAAAACCTGCCTGTCTTATCTTATTTTATTACCGATCAATCCCCTTTGCCATTTGAAACAGAATATTTTACAAGCTTTCTTAATCAGGAAACAGCCGTGTTTACAGGGATAGAGAAGATTGCCCGGAAGTTTGGTGACCCTGTTTTTTTTCTTATCATGAAAAAGGTGAAAAGAGGACATTACCGGTTGGAATTTCATGATTGTTGTCCGGATCCCCGGAGTGAGGAGCCATATGCCATTACAGAAAAGCATGTAAGGATGCTGGAAGCTTTTATTGTGGAACAGCCGGAATACTGGCTTTGGTCGCACCGCAGATGGAAATATGAACTATCCGATGTCAGGAAAAATAATGTAGTAATTTCTGATTCTCTGCAGCGCAGGAATAAAGAGAATGATGCCGGATAAAGCATTTATCTTTGGCCCTGAAAACTGAGCGTATGATTAAAACAGCCATAGTAATATTGAATTGGAACGGGAAAAAGCTTCTCGGGGAGTTTCTTCCTGTTCTGCTTCGTTATACCGACGTGGAAAAAATGGAAATTGTGGTGGCTGACAATGGTTCGACAGATACATCCGTCTTGTTCGTGAAAGATAAATTTCCACAGGTCAGGGTGATAG
>WFSC01000223.1 GCA_015486185.1 Bacteroidales bacterium
ATTCACTCATTCTATTATTCATTCATTCACTCATTCACTCATTCACTCATTGCTAAAGTAAATCTCCCTCTGTGCCTGCTTTGGGTCCTTGGTGGTTTAAATACTTACATATCAGGAATATAACAACAGAGTACACCGGGAAGGCCCAAAGGCACACGGAGGCTCTCGGGATTCTGTATTCCCTGGCTGTAACACTGTTGCTGGTTACTGGTTACTGGTTGCTGGTTACTGGGAATAAAAGTTGTCACGCAAAAGACCACAAAAAATATGTACTACACCCTAATCCTCTAAACCATAATCCCTTAGACCAATTCTCTTTATCGCTTTATTGCTTCATCGCTTCATCAGGTGCTGGTTCCAGGTTCCAAGTTCCCGGAAAAAACTTTCATGCAGAGTGCCACAAAGAATGTTTACCAGTCCCTTCGGTTATCATTCATTTATTCATTCTATCATTTACTCATTTACTCATTTTAATGTATATTATAAATGAAAGTAAATTTGTTTTCGTTCGTAGATTTTCTTATCTTTGTTCAAAAGAATATTTCAGTTCTATGATCTTTAACATTCAGCGTTTCTCTACGCATGACGGTAAAGGGATCCGGACGATCATATTTTATAAGGGATGTCCGCTTCATTGCCTATGGTGCAGTAATCCCGAAGGTATTTCATTCGGTTACAGTATCCTGTATGATATCAGAAATTGCAAAGGTTTCGGAGAATGTATCAAGGTGGAAAGCAGGGCTATTACCCGGAACAATAACCATGGGATCCTTATCGACCGCCACCTTATAAACAATCCTGAGAATTTAAAAGATATTTGTCCGGCAAAAGCCATTACCGTGGCCGGAGAACACAAAAGTGTCAATGATCTGCTCAAAGAGATTGAAAAGGATGTTCCTTTTTACGGAAAAGACGGAGGGGTAACCTTGTCAGGAGGAGAGCCACTTGCCCAGGGAAAAGAAGTGACCTCCCTCCTACGGGAACTAAAATCCCGGAACATCAATGTGAATATTGAAACATCGCTTCATGTAACATGGGATAATATTTTGGATAACATTGGATTAATAAATACATATCTGACTGATCTGAAACATACTGACCTAGACAAATTCAGGACTTATACCGGGGGTGATGCTGCCCTGGTTATGGATAATCTGATAAAACTTGCTGCTACTGGAGCACATATTATTATCCGGATACCGGTCATACCGGGTTTTAATCATACGGAAAAAGAAATGCAGGAAATGATTGAGTTTGTATCATCCTTACCTGTCAGAGAGATACACTTTCTTCCCTATCATACCCTGGGGATGGAAAAATACAATATGCTGGGCTTACAATACAGGTTCGGGTCTGTGAAGCCGGTGCGGGATCCTGAAATAGAACCTTACGTTCAATATGCTCAGTCGAAAGGAATAGAAACAAAAATAGGAGGTTAAAATGATCATTGAAAATAAGTCTGCACAGATAACCGAACGTATCTCAGCTTTACGTGAAAGGATTTTAAGCATAAAACCATCCGTTTGTACCGAGCGTGCCCGGTTTTATACACAGATTTACCGGCAACATGAGGACAAGCCTGTGATCATAAAACGGGCTTTGGCGCTGGAGAAGACATTAAAAGAGATGACGATCTTCATAGATGAGGGTGAGCTCATTGTAGGGAACCAGTCGTCACAGCACCGGGCAGCTCCTGTTTTTCCGGAATATGCCGTTGACTGGCTGCCTGAGGAAATGGATGACCTGGATAAACGGCCCGGAGATGCTTTTTTCATCACGGAAGAACACAAAAGGGAACTGCGTGAAATAGCAGCATGGTGGAAAGGAAAAACGCTCTGGGATCACGGCAGAGCAAACATGTCGCAGGAATTGCTTGACCTGCAGGACGCTGCCATAATCAAAGCTACCGGTAACCTTACTTCCGGAGATGGTCATATTGCCGTTGATTTTCCGAAGATTTTATCATCAGGACTGGGAGGATATTTACAGGAAATCAGGCATTATCATCAACAGGTTAAAAGATACGAGCAGGATGGCTTACGGAAGGACCATTTTTATACGGCGCTGACGATCTCCATCAAAGCGTTTCAGTCCTTTATCCTGCGGTACCGGGATCTGGCACTGACCCTGCGTGAAAAAGAAGAGCATGACAGGCAAAGAAAGCGGGAATTGGAGGTAATTGCCCGTAATTGTGAGATCATCTCCGAAAAATCCCCGCAAAATTTTTATCAGGCATTGCAACTCACCTGGTTCGTACAACTGGTCCTGCAGATAGAAAGTAACGGCCACTCTGTATCACTCGGAAGAATGGACCAGTATCTTTTCCCCTATTATCATCAGGATATCATCACGGGAACTCTTACGGAGGAGTTTGCCTCGGAATTGCTGGAAAATACCTGGATAAAGTTATTGACCATCAATAAAATACGTCCCTGGTCACATACCCGCTTTTCGGCCGGTAGTCCCTTGTACCAGAATGTTACCATCGGCGGTCAAACCCCTGACGGACGGGATGCTGTGAACGATCTGAGTTTTCTTATCCTGGACTCCGTCGGAAAAATGAGACTCACCCAGCCCAATCTGTCGGTGAGGTTCCATAAAAATATCAGCCATGAGTTTATGATGGCCTGCATGCACGTTATTGAAAAAGGATTCGGCATGCCCTCTTTCAACAATGATGAGATCGTTATTCCCGGACTGATAAAGCTGGGGGTTGAACCGGAAGATGCCTATAACTATTCTGCGATCGGGTGTATTGAAATAGCCGTGCCGGGGAAATGGGGCTATCGCTGTACGGGTATGAGCTTCCTCAACCTGATGCGGGTTTTTTTGGCTTCGTTGTATGACGGACTTGACAGGTCTTCAGGCAGGGTATTTTATAAAGGAACCGGCCATTTTTCGGCATTCCGTTCTTTTGATAATGTCAAACAGGCCTGGCAACATCAGATAAAATATTACACGCAGAAAGCGGTCGAGATCGATACGGCTGTGGATACGGCGCTGGAAGATCATGTGCCTGATATTCTTTGCTCGGCATTTGTTGACCATTGCATCCCCCGTGGCAAAACCATTAAAGAAGGAGGATCCAAATACGACTTTATTTCCGGTCTGCAGGTAGGGATCGCTAACCTCGGCAATGCGCTGGCAGCTATTAAAAAGCTGGTTTTCGAAGAAAAGAAAATATCCAAAGAGCAACTGCTGTCTGCCCTGGAGAATGATTTTGAAGGCCGGGAAGGGGAAAAGATCCGGCAGTTGTTATTGAATTATGCCCCGAAATACGGGAATGATGATGATTATGTGGATCTGTTGCTGAAAGATGCGTACATGGATTTCATCCGTGAACTTGAAAAATATCACACCACCCGTTATGGACGGGGACCGATCGGTTGCAGATATTATGCAGGGACCTCCAGTATTTCGGCCAATGTGCCCAGCGGCGCTGTAGTGCCGGCTACACCCGATGGCCGGAAAGCTTTTACCCCCGTTGCCGAAGGCAGTTCGCCTTCCTCAGGAACAGACATGCTGGGTCCCACAGCAGTATTTAAGTCAGTAGCTAAGTTACCAACGGAAAAGATCATGGGAGGCGTCCTTCTGAACCAGAAATTATCTCCTGCCACTATTCGGAAAGAGGCAGATAAGCAAAAACTGGTTTCTATCATCCGCACTTTTTTTGAAGAGCTGAAAGGATGGCATGTGCAATACAATATCGTTTCCAGAGAAACCCTTATCGCTGCCAAAAAAAATCCGGAAAAATACAGGGATCTGATCGTCAGAGTGGCGGGCTATTCTGCTTTTTTTACTACTTTGTCTCCCGATACGCAGGATGATATCATCGCAAGAACAGAACATACGCTGGAATGATGGAATGATGGGAAGAAGGAATGATGGAATGATGGAATATTGGAATAATGGAATGGTGGAATAATGGAATGGTGGAATAATGGAATGATGGAATATTGGAATGGTGGATGATTGATGAATATCGAACAAGGAATAATGATTTGAGATTTTAGAAGATAAGATAAACGTAGGGGTACATTAGTTGATAAGTTGAGGAGTTTAATAGTTGAGAGATATGATTTTAAAACAACAAATTAATTACAACTTAATTACGTGAGCGCAGCGAACAAATTTCCACTTAATTTCGCGAGCGTTAGCGAGCTAATTACAACATAATTACGCGCCGCAGGCGCAAATTTCGCCGCGATAGCGGCATAATTACGCGACCGAAGGGAGCTAATTACGTGAGCGAAGCGAATAAATGACTATCGTATGACCACTGTATGACAATCGTATGACAATATAATACTCAACTCATGACTAGCGTCTTTTGTGGTGTGGATATAGGCGGGACAAAATATTCCGTTGCCCTGATCAATGAAAAGGGTAAAATACTGGATGAGATCTACAGCCGGGAACATACCGGCCGGAATGAGGAAGGCCTGGTGGATATCATCACCCGCAATATCAAAAAGATCATACGAAGAAACGGTCTGCAGGAATCTGACCTTCCCGGTATCGGGATCGGTTTTGCCGGCCATATCCGGTACCGCGACGGGGTCGTGATCACCACATCCAACCTGAAAGGGTTCAGGAATTATCCTTTGCGTGAAAAATTTCAGTCCCGCTTTAATATTCCGATTCTGCTGGATAATGATGCAAATGCACAGGCATGGGGGGAATATAAATTCGGTGCCGGTCAGGGATTTGATGATATGATCTTTCTGACAATCAGTACAGGGATTGGAGCCGGTATTATTATCAATAAAGCGATCTATCGTGGAAATACGGGAACTGCCGGGGAATTCGGACATACTATCGTTGAACCGGAAAGCGATCTGCTCTGTACCTGTGGTAACTATGGTTGCCTGATGGCCTATGCCAGCGGACTGGCCCTCCCCCATCTCTTTGAGAAAAAATTAAAAGAAGGGAAAAAGAGCAAACTTACCCTGCTGCCGGATTTCAACCCTTCGGAAATAACCGGGCAACTACTGAAAAAAGGCCTTGACATGGATGATCCTGTTTCCATTGAGATCATCGATGAAAGCGGATATTACATGGGCGTTGGGATCTATAACATTTTTCAGGCCCTGAATCCGCCACTTATTGTTTTGGGAGGGGGACTGACAAACTGGGGGGATCCGTATCTGAATAAGATAAGATCCACCTTTTACGGGCTTGCCCGTGATATGCTTTACGATCCTGTCGAAATAACCATTTCGAAGATCATCGGCAATGCCGGTGTTATTGGTGCGGCTGCGTTAACCATAAAATGATCACTAATGAACGAAAGACAAAATAAAATTCTGCAGATATTGGGGCAAAACCACCGGACATCGGTGAATGTACTGGCTGAGATGCTGAAAGTATCCTCTGTCACTATCCGGCAGGATCTCAACTTTCTGGAAGCGGAAGGCCTGCTGAAAAGGTCTCATGGAGCAGCAGAGCTTCGGGACGCCGACGACCTGTCCGACAGGCTGGGTATGAACTATGAAAGAAAACTGCACATCGCCAGAATGGTTGCTTCTCATGTTGATAACGGTGAAACGGTCCTGATCGAATCCGGTTCTGTCAATGTATTACTGGCGCGGGAAC
>WFSC01000224.1 GCA_015486185.1 Bacteroidales bacterium
ACCATGACCATTGTATCATATTTTTCTGCCAGACGAACGATCTGGTCAACAGGAGCGACGTTACCATCCATTGAAAATACTCCGTCTGTTACCACGATCCTGAAACGGGCTGATTGAGCAGCTTCTTTCAGCTTTTCTTCCAGGTCTTCCATGTCTCCGTTACGATATCTGAAACGTTGTGCTTTACATAATCTTACTCCGTCAATAATAGAGGCATGATTGAGCATATCCGAGATGATGGCGTCTTCTTCGGTAAACAATGGTTCAAAGAGTCCGCCGTTGGCATCAAAACAAGCTGCATAGAGGATAGTATCCTCGGTTCCGAAGAATTTGGCAATCCGGTATTCCAACTCTTTATGAATATCCTGGGTGCCGCAGATAAAGCGCACCGAAGACATACCAAAACCCCGGTTGTCCATAGCATCCTTAGCTGCCCGGATAAGCTCCGGACTGTTGGATAATCCCAGATAATTATTGGCACAAAAATTCAGTACCTTTTCTCCGGTTGAGATGGTGATCTCTGCTCCCTGTGGGGAAGTGATGATCCTTTCGTCCTTGAACAGTCCTGCTTCGCGAATGCTGTTCAACTCATTTTGAAAATGTTGTTTTACTTTTTCGCTGTACATAATAAAGGTTTTTTAATTGTTTAACTTCTTACGTATTTCCCGTAGCATAAGCTCTGTCATTGAAGAAAGGTTATATTTGGGGTTATAACCCCAGTCTTTCCGGGCAATCCTGTCATCAATGCTTTCGGGCCAGGTAGTTGCAATATCCTGCCTGAAATCCGGCTTATAGGTGATACGGAAGCCGGGTAAATATTTTCGTATTTCATTGGCCAGTTCGTCCGGATTAAAGCTTAATCCCCCGATATTATATCCGGTATGGAGGCTTAATGAGGAAGCTTCGGTTTCCATCAGTTTAACCGTAGCATTAATAGCGTCAGACATATACAGCATGGGCAGGGTGGTTTTTTTATCGAGGAAACATTCGTACCGGCCATGTTTAATAGCCTGATAAAAGATCTCGACTGCATAGTCGGTAGTACCTCCTCCGGGTTCGGTTTTGTAACTTATCAGTCCCGGATAGCGGATACTGCGTGTATCGACATGGTATCTTTTATGAAAATATTCAATCCATCTTTCTCCGGCCAGCTTGCTTATCCCGTAAACCGTATTGGGTTCCATTATGGTAAGTTGGGGGGTGTTCTTTTTGGGTGTAGTGGGTCCGAAGACAGCTATGGAGCTGGGCCAGAACACTTTTTTTATTTCTTCTACTTCCTTGGCCAGATCCAGTACATTCAACAAACTGTTCATGTTGATATGCCAGGCCTGCATCGGAAGTTTCTCTGCGTTGCCGGACAATACGGCTGCCAGATGGTAGATCTGGGTGATATGGTGACGGATGGCAAAATGGATCAGTCTTTTGTCATCCATAACATCCAACAGCTCAAATGGTCCGCTTTCCAGTACATCCCGGGCCGGTTCTTTCAGATCGGTGGCATACACATGACCTGCACCATACATCTCCCGTAATTTCAATGTCAGCTCCGAACCGATCTGGCCCGAAGCCCCTATGATCATAATGTTTTCTTTCATTGACTGATTAATAGTGATTCGTTTTACGAAATAACTGAATATTTTTATCTGTACAAATGATTTTTAACATAATGAATTATAACAGATACGGTAAAGCAGTAACTTCGCAGGCCCCTCAAGTTTGGTTTTGTTATCTTTGCAGAAATTTGTGATGTCATGGGAGATACAGTAAGAGTAAGATTTGCACCCAGCCCGACAGGCCCCCTTCATCTGGGCGGGGTCAGGACAGCTCTGTTCAATTATTTGTTTGCCAGGGGGAATAGCGGGGTTTTTATATTACGCATTGAGGATACGGATCAGGGCCGGTATGTACCGGGAGCCGAGGAATATATCATGGAATCATTGAAATGGTGCAGGATCACTATTGATGAAGGGGTAGGTGAAGGAGGAAGGTTTGGCCCGTACCGGCAATCAGAAAGGAAGGAATATTATCAGGAATATATTCATCAATTACTGGACAAAGGGAAAGCGTATTATGCTTTTGACACACCGGAGGAGCTTGAGAAAATAAGAAAAGAGTATGCCGGCAGAGGTGAGGTGTTCATGTATAATCATAAGACACGAAAGAGACTAAAAAACTCCTTGACACTGCAGGAAAATGAGGTCCGTTCGATGAAAAACCAGGGTGTCCCTTATGTGGTACGGTTCCGGATAGATCCCGGTGATCCGCTGATCATCAGTGACGGGATAAGGGGGGAGATATCCGTTGATCCTGCCACATTGGATGATAAGGTTTTGTTCAAATCTGACGGTATGCCCACGTATCATCTGGCCAATATTGTGGATGATCATCTGATGGAAATCACGCATGTG
>WFSC01000225.1 GCA_015486185.1 Bacteroidales bacterium
AACCGTGGCAGGGATGGACTGCAGGACTACTTGGTTTGTGGTTGATCATTGCCGCATTTGTACCGTCATTACAGCAACATGCTGCCAATCTCTGGAATGATGCTATTGTGGGTATTCTGTTTATGATTGCAGGATTTGGTGCACTGGGCCAGAGCCAAACAACCAAAGAAAACAAGGAAGTTGGAGAACACACCCACGCACATGCTTAACAGATTAGGCAGATGTTAAAAAAGGCCGGGAATCCCCGGCCTTTTTTATGTCATATACTAAGGTAAGTAAGTATCACAGCCTAACGGCTTTCGGTCAACCTTCTGAAAATTTCTTCATATGCTTCTGTAACCTTTTCCCAGGAGTATCCGGTTCTTATTTTTTCACGGTATTTTTTAATCAGGGATTCTTTGTTTGTCAGGTAAGAATCCCAGTCTTTCAGGATTTTTGCCAATTCTGCAGGTGTTGAAAAATAAGAAGCCTCTTCTCCCAGAATATAACGGTTGAAAGGATTATCATGGGCTGTGATCAGGCAGCCGGCCGCCATGGCTTCCAACAATGACGGGTTGGTGCCTCCGGCTGAATGACCATGAATATATCCGCGTGAGTGATGCCGCAAAAGAGTTAACGTCTGCTCGTCATAGACAGCTCCTCCGAAAATAATACGGGACTTACCTGCATATTTTTTTATTAATTTCCTTCCGTACCGGTTGCCGGGATCACCGATCAGCAAAAGAGGATAAGAAATACCGGACCGCACATATCCTTCCAGGATCCTTCCTGTGTGATTTTCTTTTACAAACCGGGTTATTAGTAAAAAGTACTGTTCGGGGAGCAATTGTGTTGCAAGGTGTTTCCCGCTGTATTTTTCCAGCATTTCCGTAAGAGTGGAACCGGCAGGGATACGGGTATCAACAGGAATATCTGCGCCATAGGGGATCACGACGGAAGAGATACCGTATTTTTGCTTAAACCACCGGGCGATTACAGGGTGGTCGGAAACCAATAAACGGCTTCTTTTTACAGCCACTTTTTCTGTTAACGAAAAAAATTTCCGCACCCACGGATGCCAGCCGCTTCTTTTCCATTCGAGTCCATCGGTGAGGGTTACGACCGGCACCTTGTTTTTTCTCCGGATAAAAAATGAATTTCCATGGCCGCAGTTGAGAATAACATCCGGTTTACGGCGGTAAGCATCGCGGAAGCAAAGATAGTCATAGATCAGGGTGGCAAATGATCCCAGCGTATGACAGGGGAAAGGTTTATGGATAATGGTTACACCATGCCACGAAGTACCGGTAAAAGGATGACCGGCAGTATTGTAAACAGTGACCTTATGTCCTTTTTCATGCCAGCGAACAGCCACCTCTTCGGCGAATCTTTCAAATCCGCCATGATGGTTGGGAATACCTCTTGTTCCGGTTATGACGATATGCATGGAGTAATCATTTGACGAATTAAATGAAATTTTTTTGGAAAAATCAAATTACTCCGTTAGATTTGCGGTCTATTTCAAATATTCTTTTCAAAAAGGGTGTTTGATTTATTGAGAAGAGGGGAGAGATTAGGCTCTGAGAACCTCTAGCAACCCCCTCCCTGTGAGGGAAGGTGCTAAAACCTAATCCCGGCATGCCGGGAGATGATAAATAAACGCTAAAGAAAATGAACAGAACAGAGCAGATCACTACAGGCAGAAAACAACGGATGGGAATGTCCGTTTCTTCCATTCATCTTACTTTCCGGAATTTCATCATGCCGCTCATGCCTATGTGCATGCGTTAGCCTTCGGCCTGTTGCGGGTTGAAGGGTACTCCGGAACCCCTGCAGGTTACGCTGCGGGAGGATTATATCTAATATTAATCATAAAAACTACTATCATGAAATATCATTTTGAAACCAATCAGATACATGCGGGCTATGAACCCGAGCCCACTACCTTGTCGCGGGCCGTTCCTATTTATCAGACCACTTCCTATGTCTTCCGGAACTCGGCACACGGAGCCAACCTTTTTGCCCTGAAAGAGTTCGGTAATATCTATACCCGCATCAACAATCCCACGACCGATGTTTTTGAGCAGCGAATTGCAGCCC
>WFSC01000226.1 GCA_015486185.1 Bacteroidales bacterium
TCTCTCCGCGTACTTCAACCAGCAACCTGCAACCAGCAACCAGCAACCTTTTTCCTTTAAGCATTAGCCTTTGCTTTTCATTCCAACCCGATAAGCTCGCCAGTTTCAGGTACTTTCACCATTATATTCAATCCTGCCCGTTTTACTACTTCCTGCCCCCATTTTTCCAGGCCGGGAGTGTCCAGCAGCCTCTCCCCGTAATATTTTTCATCTTCCAGACCGCTGTAATGCGATAACAGCAGGTTAACCGGCCGTATGTGCCCGGCAAACTCCAGGACAGTCAATATATACGCTTCCTTACCAGGGAAGTCCCGGAAAAAATCCAGCAAATACTGATAATTCACATAGCTCTGGAAGTTATGCGGCTGCATCAGTATATCTTCCGACAGGCTTTCCATCCAGGGCTTCAGATATTCCGTATCTTCCGGTTGCCGGCGCATCACCGACCAGTGGTTGGTTTTGGGATAGGAAAACCGGTTGTTGGCATCGGTCACCAACCAGTCCACCCCGTTCAACCGGTCCATATCAGTTCTTCTTAGCATAGGCAATAATACATCGCCGGTAAAGAGCAATTGTTTTCCGGCCTCCCCCATTTCCACCAGCAACATGGCAGCTCCACGGGCATGGGATCCATGATACACGGGATAAGCGGTCACGGTCATCTCCCCTGCCGCTTCTTTCACCCGTTCCGGCCGGCCATAAGACAGTTCGGTAAATGCACATAATTCCTCAAGATGAGGCATGGTTTTTATGATCTGTTCCCGGCATCCTTTGGTGGCATATACGGGATATTTTTTCTTCCCTCTGAACCGGTAGTAGCTCTGTATGATCCAGTCCATACCCAGGGTATGGTCGAAATGGGGATGGGTGATCAGCAGGGCATCGGGAATGCGATTTCCGTTTTTTAACAGAAAAGGTATTATCCCGTGTCCGGCATCTATCAGGATATCGTTGACAATTTTTCCTTTTGCATCCTTTTTCAGGATGGAATAGGAAGCATTGGCATAATCCGGCGCTCCGGGCAGATCATAAAAAGGATGATGCTGAGCAATGGGTATGGGCCAGGCATTACCACGGCCGTTGATCCGGAGATATGATCTGTCCATTCTATCTATTTCATCTTAAATTTCACGGCTTTCAGGGTCTTGGGCTGATATAAGTTATCCAGATCATTTACATCCCCGTAGATGTAATAGACATCTATGCCAGAGCCCGTCACCCCTACCGGCGTGGTGCCATCCGAGAAATCTCCCGGAAGATACTGCCACTGGTTGCCATCATACCGGTAAACGACAGGATAGATCTTCTGCTGGGACTCTATTCTGGTAGAAACGATAAAAAGATAATTGTCCTGATTTGTGGTAAGGGCAAGCGGCTCCATAAACCATTTGGCATTGTCCGGAATGAGGCTCTCCACCGTCGTTGTTGATGTCACCTTAAATACTCCGCCGGGCCACTCGGCAGGTTTCTGACTCCTGCAGGTCATGTAAATAGGGGTATTTCCGTTGGTCGTAATATGAATGTCCATAAGATTATCAGCAGTCCATTCCAGCACATCCTCCCATCCCGTATTTTCTGCGTTCAGTCGCTTAATATGTGCCGTTTCATTATAGTCGCTGTTTTTCGTCAGATAAGAAAGATAGATCTCCCCGGTAGGATTTTGCAGATCCATGCTGATTACATCTTCCCCGTTGGTCAGATATCCGTTGCTGTCGCCTCCGACACTTGTCCATCCCGAGCCGGTCCATTTCAGGACTTTCAAATTATAATCAGGAGCCTCGGTCAGGGCCAGAAAGACCTCATTGGTGGAAATATCCCTTGAAATAGCAATAGATGACGGGCTGCCGGGAGCGCCAAGGTTCCGGGGCGTTTTATTTTCAGACCAGGCAGAGTTATTATAATCAAAAACGTACAACGAATCATGGGATAAACAGGCCATCCAACTATCACTTGCGCCAGGGGTGAAATCCATCTGGTTGATGGTTCCCGCAGCACTCACCTCATCCAGATAAGGAGCAAAACTCAGATTCCATTCCGCTCCATTGAACCGGTAAATGGCCGGGGTGCCATAACCTCCCGTAACATCTTTCAACACACCTGCCCAGAGGGAGCTCATTGCAACTTTCAATTTAACCTCAGTTATCCCTTTAGCCGATGAAGTTATCACATTGTTGATAGGAAGCCGGTCATAATCATTTGTCGGTCCCACGCCCGTTCCGTTCACCACCGCGATCTCCGGGGAAACAAAATCAGAACTCCCTTCCGAGTTCCCCCAGTCCATATTAATAAAATCATAGTGATACTCGGCTTTAATGCTATAAACAGGATCAGCACCCGGATCGGCATCCTTATACTGCAGATCCTTCAGGAGGTCCGGATTCATTCCCGGAGAAATATCATAAAACGCAGTGTTTTGAATATCAACGGAGTCCATACTCCCTTTTTCCTTACGGAAAAGCAGGTATCTCACCCTTATTACATTCTTTACTTTGCCTCCGGTCACATCGGCGGCAATAGGATCACTCCAGGTGATCAAAACCTGTCCGTTTTCTTCCCATTCAGCTTTAGACACAGGACTGGCAGGCACATAAGTCCAACCCTCCCGGTCAAATTCCCTGAACCCGCTGTCATCAGCATCTTTCGATGCCGAAGAGATCCGGTATCTGTAATGCTTGCCGGGCACCAGTTTATTATCGGGCAGACCGAGACCGTAATCATCCACTTCTGTTCCCGAGCGGGTGGCGGCATCCATCCATTCGCCCGTTTGCGGATCTTCTCTTTGTATATTGTAATACTGGGCCCCGTCAACGGGATCCCAGGACAGATGAATAACTCCCAGATAGGTACCCTGAGATACCTGTAATGATCCGACGGTTTTTAAGTGCTGTTTCTTTTCACAGGAAGAAAGGAACAGTAAAAAAACCGGGATGATCATTATGCCGGAAAAATGCAAAACAAACTTTTTCATGATTGGTAATCGTTTTTTACAGCAATAACGAATTCCGGCATTAAATGTTTCGCAATCATTTAATGATTTTTATTTATTCATATATTTTCACGCAGAGACTGCAGAACCATCTGCGCAAAAGCACGCTAAGACTGTATAATTAAAGCATATTTTTAACATTTTTGAAACCCATTCGCCGGTCTTAACAGTTATCGGGATCAATATCAAAAGGCAGGAAGGGGTAAACATTTTTACCAGACACTACTGATTCAAAATTTTACATTCAAAATTCATAATTCAAAATTCTTTCAGGTATTTATACACCCGATGCACCGGCAATCCCATCACATTAAAAAACGAACCTTCTATCCTTTCAACGCCTGCATACCCTATCCACTCCTGGATACCGTAAGAGCCGGCCTTATCAAAAGGATGGTATTTTTCCACATAATAATCAATTTCCGCTGTACTAAGTTTACTGAAATACACTTTTGATTCAGCCGTGAAGCAAATCTCCTTTTCCACTGATCTCATACATACGCCTGTCAACACGCGGTGCATATTTCCGGATAAACGGATAAGCATACTACGGGCATGCGTGGCATCACGAGGTTTCTCAATCACCTTATCATCCAAAATGACGATAGTATCTGCAGTCAGCAGGATTGAATTTTCTTTCAGTAATCCGGAAGCGGCATCCGCCTTTTTCCGGGCAAGATAAACAGGGATATCCTGCGGGTCCAGGGTTCCGGGATAAGATTCATCGACAGGAATATCCCTGACAATCTCAAGGGGTATATCCAATCCCCGCATAAGCAATTCCCTGCGTGGCGAGGCGGAAGCCAGGACCACCTTCTTGTCTTGAAATCCGGGAAGTACCATATTCTATCCGGTCAGGTGGGAAAGTAAATAATCAACTACCAGAATATAACCCAGTCCGGCGAGCATGATCCATTTGGTAAGCACACTGGCCACATGGTAATCACGGGGAGACCGGGCTTTAACCATGCGGATAATCAGCCAAACTAAGGGGAGAACCAAAGCCAGTCCGGTATAAATGACCGTGATCATATCCCCAAGATAGAAATAAACCAGCAGGACAATAAACACTATGGTTATCCCTGTCAGGGAAATTACCGTATAGCGTGTAAAATCAAGCCCGGCCACTACAGGCATGGAATTGCGCCCGAAAGACCAGTCCCCTTCATAATCCTCCATATCCTTGATGATCTCCCGGATCAATGTAAGTAGAAAAGCAAAGAGTGAGATACCTGCCGACCATACAATCAGGGGCCTCCAGGTAGCATGATACTGAATCATGATAGCAGAAAACTCCCGGTTGAGGAGCGGGATCTCAAATAAAGGAACCATAAAAGGTACCAGTGCCGTGAGAAAAGCCACCAACAAATTCCCTATCAGGAACTGGCGTTTGTAAGTGGTGGAATAAAACCATAACAAACCGGCTACAAGCAGGAAGATCACGCCCAAAAAGGAAAATCCGATAGACCAGGAGAGATAAATACCAGCAAGAATGCCCACAACATTCAGGACGATATGAAGCACCAGTGCCTGCCGGCGGGAGATCTCCCTGCCTACCAAAACTTTTTCAGGGCGGTTGATCATATCCGTACGGGTATCAAAATAATCGTTTATCACATAGCCGGCGGCCGTGAGCAAGACCGTTGTCAGCACCAGTAAGAAAAACTGAAAGCCCGTCATTGCAAGGGATAATTCCGGCACTACCACAGACTTGCCGTCAGCTACCCCGGGCAGATGTTGCAGCAAAGGGGCCTCCAGACCATACCTGACCAGGCATTGCGTTGCAATGATGATCAACAGATTAGGCCAGCGTATGATCCTAAAAATTGCTTTAATCATAATCTGTTACCAATGAAATGCATCTCCGTCCATCCATTTATTGTGCAGTCTTAACACTTGTTCTATTACATCCCTCACACAACCTTCCCCTCCGTCATACCATGAGATATAACGGGCCGCCTGTTTGATCTCGGTAACAGCATCGGCAGGAGCCGTCGGGAAACCTACCATCTGCATGATCTCATAATCAGGCAGATCATCACCCATATACAACACATTTACCGGATCGAGATTATGTTTCTCAAGGAACCGCAAAAAGTCTTCCTTTTTCCGGGACGACCCCATATAAATATCTTTTACTCCCAGGTTTTCAAAACGTTGACGCACAGAGGCAGTCCTTCCCCCTGTGATGATCCCGATGGGATAGCCTTTTTTGGATGCCAGTTGTAAAGCATATCCATCCTTTATGTTCACTGTTCTCATCGGTTCGCCGGAAGGATGCAAAGGCATTACCGATCGGGATAACACACCATCCACATCAAAAGCAAAGGCCTTTACTTTTCTTAACTCTTCCTTAAAGTTACTGATCTCCATACTTTCCTTCCTGTCAATACCAACCATTACTTATTGATTTCCATACGAATACTATCCGTAAGCACCTTATAAATCTTCTGAATATCAGGAGACCAAGATAATAAATCCAGATGCTTTTCTATAACAATCTTATCATTTCTTGCAGCGGGTCCTGTCTGTGACTTCCGTGGTCCGGGATCAAAGGCTTTGGCAGCAGTTTCTTCAATAATGGGTTTCAATAGATCAAAGGAAAGATGTTCCTTCTCGAGGATCTGTTCCGCCAGCACATAAAGATGGTTAACAAAGTTATTCACCATGATGGCTGCCAGATGTAATGTCAGGCGTTGACGGGAGTCGGCTTTTATCACCACCTCACTGATCTGCCGGGCCAGATCAAGTAACAGTTGTTCATCCTCTGCAGTATTGGCCTCGATACACATTGGTATTTTTCGAAAATCCGGTACACGCTCCTTAGAGAATGTCTGCAACGGATAAAAAACGCCATATCTGCGGGCTTGCCCCTTAAAAATATCCATAGGAATACTTCCTCCGGTATGAACCACCAGGGCATCTCCCGGATGCAGTCTCCGGATCAGTGTCTGTAAAGCATCATCCCGTACCGAAAAAATGATCAGGTCAGCTTCTGCGATCCCTTCCTCCACATTAACCGACCAGGAACACCCAAATACTTCTGCCAGGGACCGGGCCGACTGCGGTGTCCTGCTGATGACCTGCACGATGCGGTGGCCCGCTGTATTGAGGGTACGGGAAAGGTGGCCGGCCACCCTGCCGGCACCGATCATAACTATTGAGAGGGAATGGTTTTGTTCTGCCATGAGTATGCCTGACTGAAAAAGCTAAAACTCGGGGCGTTTGATCTCTTCCAGTTGAAGCACATAATTGGAACTGTAATAATAGGACATTTGTTTCATACAATCATCCATAGCCTTACCGGTCACGATCACATGTTCGCCGTTTTTGAATTTGGATATCTGGTCCCATACTTTCTCGGGATCACAAATGGTGAAATAGGAATAAATCCCGTCCGAAATAAAATAGGAAAACTTGGTATCTTCATAATTTATCGTCCCCGGGACCTGGTTCAGTTCAAATTTTACTTCCCCGTCACAACCACAGGTTTGTTTTTTACAACTGCCCGAAGAAAACATCAGGGCAATCACCGCCACAAAAAGAAAAGCCTGAACTTTTTTCATTTGTTTTTATTTTATTCCGGCACAAAAATAACAGGGTAAAAATAAGAAAGTTCAGCATAAGATAAAAATAGTAAGGGTACTTTTATCTTTTTACTTTTATCTTTTTACTTTTATCTTTTATCTTCTTATATCCCCATTGCTTCGGCCACCAGTTCAGCCAGATCTTTTCCGGCAACCCGTTCTTCGGCATGTTCGTATTTGATCCCGTCGCCCAGCATGGTCATACAATACGGGCAGGCAGTCACGACCGTCTCTGCACCGGTATTCAGTGCCTCCCTGGTACGCTGTAAAAAGATCTCATTTTCTCCGTGTTTTGACTCACGGAACATCTGGCCTCCCCCTCCGCCGCAACAGAGGGCATTTGCTTTGTGACGGGGCATCTCTTTTATTTCGAAACCCAACGCCCGGAGCACCTTGCGGGGTGCCTCATATTCCCCGTTAATACGTCCGAGGTAACAGGGATCATGGTAGGTAACCCGCTCCCTCCCGCCTCCCTTTAGCGGCAGGATAATACGTTTCTCACGGATCATTTTCTCCAGGAACTGCGTATGATGGATCACCCCGGGCATGTCACCGAAAGCCGGATATTCATTTTTAAAGGTATTGTACACATGGGGATCGCAGGTAAGTATCTGTGTCACTCCATAATGATTGAATAGCTCGATATTCTGTTTTGCCTGCATCACGAAAAGCATCTCATTGCCGGTACGGCGGGCAAAGTCACCTGACGAGATCTCCTCTTCCCCCAGCACAGCATAATCGATGTCCAGAAAAGCCAGTATCCTGACAAAGTCCTGCATTACCTTACGGTACCGGCTATCAAAGGCGCCGGCGCTGCCTGTCCACAACAGATATTCCGGCCTCTTTCCTCCGGCTGCCTTCTTTGCCATCACAGGCACCTCTACCTTTTCCTTTTTACCGTTTTTCGTGATATACAGATCCTCCGCCCACCTCATCCTGCCGGCAACAGGCATTTTCCATAGAGCTCCGTTGTTTTCGATATTGGTATAAACGGTATTCCACTCTGCCGGAGCAGCCGCTTTTTCCAATACTTCATAGCGCCGCATTCCGATTATCATTTCGGGCTGGTTGATATTGAGCGGACATTCCCGCACACAGGCGTCACACAAGGTACAGGCCCATAACTCTTCTTCAGAGATATAAGAACCCAATAAAGTCTTCCCATCTTCTTTTCCTGGTTCTTTCAGCAGTAGTGGTGCTTTGTTTTCTATCCTCCGGCGCGTATCCATCATTATTTTGCGGGGAGATAACAGGCTCCCCGCCTGATTAGCAGGACAAACGGCAGTACAGCGCCCGCATTGTGTACAGGTAAGTGCATCCAGATAATTCTTCCAGGTGATATCTTCCACATCCAGTATTCCGAAACGCTCCGGGACTTCTTCTTCCGGAGCGGCTTCTTCTCCGCTCATCATATAACCAACCTCACTGGTCACCTGTGGCATATCCGGTAATTCTCCCATGGGATAAGTCCGGGAAAGAAAAACATTCGGCAGGGAAAGATACACATGAAAGTGTTTGGAATAAGGCAGATAATTAGCAAAGAAAAAGATCGTAAGGACATGGATCCACCAGCACATCCGGTAGTATCCCTGCAGGGATCCCGCAGAAAGATTCTTCACTAACGGCACCAGGGTTACCTCGCTGAAAGGATATGAACCATACTCCGGCTCCGGGCCCCCACCTGCATAAAACGTATTCATCCCGGTAATGGTCAGCATCAGCAGAAAGATCAGCCCAAGGGTTATGTTGGCATCCCGGTGGGATCTTTTTGTGATCTCAGGACCTGAAAAACGATGCACGTGAAAAATATTCCGACGAATCCAGAAAATTATTACCACAACAGCAATCAAAGGAGCCATAAGATCTATGGCTGCCATCAGATAAGCATACACAGGACCGATGGTATGAAAGGCTTTCATCCGGTCTGTCAACCCGTCAACAACGATTTCCAGACTGCCAAAAAGGATAATTAGAAACCCCCAAAACACCAATGCGTGCAACATCCCGATAACCGGTCTTTGCAGTATTTTGCTCTGCCCGAAGGCCACCTTCAGGGTAAGAAGGATCCTGCGGGGAATATCCTCTACCGGAAAGGCCGGCTTAGTGATACGGAATAGTCTGACATAGCGGACAGTGGTCCGGGCAAAGATCCAAAGGGTGAGCAGGAGGGCCAGTATGAACAGGTAATGAGAGAGCATGGAGGGTTTGGGGTTTGGGGTTTGTGGTTTGTGGTTTGTGGATCAGGGGGATTTGCGGTGTTTAACCGCTTCGATCAGTTTTGGTAGGAAGGTCATGGCA
>WFSC01000227.1 GCA_015486185.1 Bacteroidales bacterium
CATTAACATTTTTCTTTATTTAAAATGAATTAAATTTTTAAAAAACATGTTAAAGAATATGCATTGGAAACAGATAACCTTTTACATTTGCGCCCTGAATAAATGTTTATTTATTAACAATTAGGCCATGGATTTATCAGTCAATTACTTAGGGATCAGGATCAACTCGCCTGTTATTGCCGGAAGCTGCAGTATAACAAGTAATCTGCAAAATTTAAAAAAGATTGAAGAAAACGGAGCCGGGGCCGTGGTGCTGAAATCGATTTTTGAAGAAGAGATCTACAATGAATACGAGAGTATTCTGCGAAAAGAAGCTCCGGATGAAGGGGAAAAGTTAAACCGGTTTCTTGATTATTATGATTATAAGATCAAGGAAGATAACATCAAAAAATACCTGAAACTTATAGAAGAAGCAAAAAAAACGATAAAGATCCCGGTAATTGCCAGCATCAACTGTACCTGCTCTCACGAATGGTTATTTTTTGCCAAAAAAGTTCAGGAAGCAGGTGCCGACGGTATAGAACTGAACCTGTTCATCATGCCCTCCGATTTCTCAAAAGAATGTACTGATATAGAGAATATTTATCTTAACATAGCCGAAAAACTTACAAAGGCGGTCACCATACCGGTTGCCATCAAACTCAGTTATTATTTCTCCAACCTGGGAGCATTTGTTAAAAAAATATCGGAAACGGATATTAAGGGAGTGGTTTTGTTCAATCGTTTTTTCCATCCTGATTTTGACATTGACAATTTCACCCTGAAACCAACCAACGTACTGAGTAACCCTTCCGATCTGGCTATCTCCCTTCGCTGGACATCTATTCTGTCGGGGCGCCTAAGTGCCGATCTGATCGCCTCCACCGGTGTTCATAATCCTGAAGCAGTTATCAAGCAATTGCTGGCAGGAGCCGATGCCGTTCAGGTGGCTTCTGCTTTATATACTAAAGGTATCCCATTCATCAGCGAATTAAATAAAGGACTGGCAAACTGGATGAAAAAACACAACTTTGAAAGGATCGATGATTTCAGGGGCAAAATGAGCCAGGTAAATAGTCCGAATCCGGCTGAGTACGAACGGGTACAGTTTATGAAATATTTCAGTGATAAAAAATACGATCTCGATTAATCCCTATCATTATCTCCTGTTATGGAAAAAACACAAACACCCAGTAGAACAGCCAGTTTCATTCTTGCCTGGTTGATACTCTTTCTGACCTGGTTAATGTTTACCAGCACATTTGCCACTCAGGAAGTGGTAACCGGGCTAATCACCAGTTTGTTGATCGCCCTGTTTACCAGTCGTTTTTTTACCTGTTGCAACCTGAGTATCTTCTCACCGGTTAAATTGCTTTATCTGATAGAATATTTATTTGTCTTTCTCTGGGCATTGATCGTAGCCAATTTAGATGTAGCCCGGCGGGTTATCTCCCCCAAGTTACCGATCAATCCGGGTATTGTCAAGTTCAAAACCAAGCTCACCACCGATTTCAGCAAGATGGTTCTGGCCAACAGCATCACTCTTACACCCGGGACCATCAGTGTTGATATTATTGATGACACCTATTATATTCACTGGATTGATGTTAAATCACTGGATCCGGAGGAAGCCAAAAAGGATATTGCAGATAAGTTTGAAAGAATTCTCTTAAAAATCTTCTGACTATGGTACAGATCATTATTTATATCTCATTAGGCCTGATGCTCACGGGGATTATCTTTTCCACACTCCGTTTTGTTTTCGGTCCTACCGCTGCCGACCGTACCGTAGCCCTGGACACACTTACCACGATCTCCATGGCTGCATTGGTATTGCTCGCACTTGTTTATAAACGTTATATATACATTGACATAGCCCTGGTATATGGTGTATTGGGTTTTATCGGGGTGCTGGTTATTGCAAGATATCTGGAGGGAGCCTTATGAATCATATCCTGGAAATCATTGGCCTTGTATTATTGTTGATCGGAGGAACTTTTTTATTTCTCGGCGGCCTGGGTATATTACGGATGCCGGATACGTACAACCGTCTTCAGACAGGCACCAAAGCAACCACACTGGGTGGTATGAGTGTTATTCTCGGGGTTGGTTTCCTCGAACCTGACTGGCTGATCAAAACCCTGGTATTGGTCATTTTTATTGCCCTGTCCAACCCAATCAGTTCCCACGCTTTGGCCCGGGCCAATTACAAAAGGAAAAACTATCCATACCTGAAGGGTGGTAAGGAATATGATAAATACCGGGAAGTATATCAAAAAGAAGAAGAGGAGGAAACGGCATGATCTTTTATATCATTTTGATTCTACTATTATTGGCACTCATGGTAGCAGCAGCCATTTATTCCATTGTTCAGAAAGACCTGCTGTATGCTGTGATTGCCACGGGTGTGATCAGTCTGGTCCTTTCCGTTTTATACCTGATATTACAGGCACCGGATGTAGCGCTGACCGAAGCAGCTATCGGGGTGGCCCTGACAACGATCATTTTTATCATCACCATACGAAACACGGTACGCTATGAAGATGATGAAAAGAACAGACAAAAAATATCAAAATCCAACAAGAAATGAAGAGAGTATTGGTAATCAGTATTTTGGCTGTTCTGGGAGCCTACCTTGCAGAGGCTTTATTTCAGCTTGACTTTGGCAGGCAGTTTTTTCAAAACGGGGTAAAGGATTTCTATCTTATCGCTTCTCCTGATAAACTGAAAGTAGCCAATGTTATCACTGCCATCGTAGTTAACTTCAGGGGGTTTGACACCCTCGGAGAGGTCACGGTGCTTTTCCTGGCAACTACTGCTATGGGTAGTATTCTGTATAAAGGACGTCATAAGCTGGGAGAACGTGCCGTGCTGTTTTCCGCCAGTAAGATCGTCACTACCGGTTCCAAATTGTTATTTCCGGCCATTATCCTGTTGGGCGCTTACGTATTTATCCATGGTCACCTGACTCCCGGAGGAGGTTTTCAGGGAGGGGTTATCATTGCTACCGGCTTCCTGCTTATGTTGTTGGCTTATTCGGATTATTCCGTCAGCCATGTTGTGTTGTCCGTTATCGAGTCGCTGGCAGGCATAACCTTTGCCACGATAGGTTTATTGGGCATGCTGCACGGAGGAACATTTCTGCAGAATTTTATGGCTACCGGCGTATTGAATAATTTACTGAGCGGTGGCATCATCCCCATCATATATATAACTATCGGATTTAAGGTAGGTGCCGAATTAACAGGATTGATTTATACTGCACTGAACGAAAAAGACTGAGATATGAACTTTAACTTATTTAATCTGAAATTAGTCGAGTACGGTTTTTTTATCGCTGCCATACTGGTCATACTGATCGGATTGTATGGTGCTCTGGTAAAAAGATCCCTGATCAAGGTTGTTATAGGCCTTTCCATACTTGACTCGGGTGTGAACCTGTTGCTGATCTCGATAGGATATATCAAATCAGGAACAGCTCCTATTTTTTCACCCGGCCTCTTAAAAGGGATGCCTCTAACCCTGGC
>WFSC01000228.1 GCA_015486185.1 Bacteroidales bacterium
AAATTTTCCGGAAACAGAAGCATTGGTAGTAGTCCATCAAAACATCCGGTGGACATACCGTCTTTTGAAACAACAGGTAGACAAGTGCGCCCTGGGCTTACATGCCATGGGGCTTCGAAAGGGAGACCGAATTGGTATCTGGGCACTGAACCGTGCCGAATGGGCAGTATTACAATACGCCTCTGCCAAACTCGGTGCTATTTTGGTCAACATTAATCCCAGTTATCGTGTTCATGAGCTGGAATATGTATTGAAACAATCGGGCTGTAAATTTCTGGTTATTGACGAAAAAACAGAATATGCAAATTATGCCGATATGGTTTATCAATTAGTGCCACGGCTGAAATACAGCGATCCTGGTTTTCTACAGGAAACAAAACTTCCCGAACTGAACACTGTTATCACGGTGGAGGAAAAAGCCGGGCCTGGAATGTTTACATGGCAGGATGTTATGGAACTGGGGGATGAAATTAAACCGGAAGTATTGGACAAAATTGCCGCCACCCTGCATTTTGACGAACCGATCAATATTCAGTACACCAGTGGTACGACCGGTTTCCCCAAAGGGGCTACCCTGAGCCATCACAACATCCTTAACAATGGCTTTTTTGTTACAGAATCGTTGCACCTTTCAGAAAAAGACCGCATGATCATTCCTGTTCCGCTGTATCATTGTTTTGGCATGGTAATGGGAAACCTGGGATGTATTTCACACGGGGCTACCGCCATTTACGCCAGCCGCTCTTTTGACCCCGAAGCAGTCATCCGTTCCACCGACCATGAAAAAGCCACCATTTTGTACGGCGTTCCGACCATGTTCCATGCCGAACTGAACCATCCTGATATTGGAAAATATGATGTGACAAGCCTGCGTGGCGGGATCATGGCCGGTTCTATCTGCCCGGTGGAATTAATGAAAAAAGTTCAGGAAGTCATGAAAATGAATGATCTGCAAATTGCATATGGTATGACGGAAACCAGCCCCGTGAGCACACAGACATCCTCGGATACCCCTTTTGATAAACGTGTCAGCACCGTAGGACAGGTGCATCCGCACCAGGAAGTGAAAATTATTGATCCGGAAACCGGCCTGGTCGTCAAACGCGGAGAAAAAGGAGAATTGTGCACCCGCGGATACAGCGTCATGCTGGGATATTGGAATGATGAAGAAAAAACGCGGCAGGCTATTGACAATGCCCGCTGGATGCATACCGGCGACCTTGCCACCATCGATGAAGATGGTTACATCAACATTGTAGGGCGCATCAAAGACATGATCATTCGCGGGGGTGAGAATATTTATCCCAAAGAAATAGAAGCATACCTGCTTACACACCCGAAAGTAAACAATGTACAGGTAATCGGTGTCCCCGATGAAAAATATGGAGAAGCGGTCATGGCATGGGTTAAAGTGCACGAAGGAGTGGAAATCACTGAACAAGAACTTATCGACTATTGCAAAGGGACTATTGCCCATTATAAAATCCCCAAATATTTCAAATTTGTGGAAGAATGTCCCAAAACCGTTACCGGGAAAATCCGCAAAGTGGAAATGCGTGAGAAAAGCATTGCAGAATTAGGGTTGGAGCACCTTGTAGACAATTAAAGATTTCCAATGGCCGCCGGAGAAAGATAGCCTTGTTTGAACAAAAAAACCGGGTAAACTGTGTGCCCGATTTATCCGGTTTTATAAGTTCAGGCATCCTCGCCCGAAGAGTCTTAAGCAAAATGTTTTAAAAGCCCTCACCTTCAGGGACATCACTGCCATGCCAGTGGTCAGGAAAAACAGTTGGTTTTTAAGATAAAATAAAATGTGCCGGCCCTGCGACGCCTTTCAGGTCTGAATCGACCTGAAAGGGGAAAACTATTTCGTATAAAAATCGATCATCCGTTGAATAGCCCGCTGACAAACCGGGCAAAATTTATTTCCCTTAAAACTTTTCATCAGGCAATCCTCCATAGGCCGGTACATGCCCTTGGCTACGTATCCGGCACCTTCAAATGCCCCCACTGTATTACGGTATTTTTTCGTATCCGGCGTGGGAATGGGAGTACCGGGTTTTACCATGTCTTTCCATTTTTTGTCAAAATGCTTCAGGGTTGTAATGTTGGGTTCCCAGGGTTCGATATTCAGGTTATAAAATTTGCCG
>WFSC01000229.1 GCA_015486185.1 Bacteroidales bacterium
CAACCCTGCTAAATTTTTTCAGTAGAAAAAGCCTAATACAGGTTAAAAATATTTATTTTTTTTATCTGTTGGATAATTTATTTTCTGTTTAAGAACAAGTTATGTATATTTCGTTAATTTATTCAGAATAATATAACATGAAATCATCTCCGGCCAACAGAAAAAAACAGATCCTTGTGTTGGGTATAGGGAACCTGCTAATGGGAGATGAAGGGGTAGGCATTCATGCTGTCCGTTATATGGAAAATCATACTTTCCCGGACCAGGTTACATTGCTGGACGGAGGTACGGGAGGTTTCAACCTGCTTTCCTCCCTGGAAGATTATGACCCTGTTATTATCGTTGATGCGACATCTGACGGGAACTCGCCGGGAACTCTCCGCGTGCGGGAACTCCGCTATTCATATGAATTCCCCGCTACTCTGGGAGCTCATGACATTGGACTTAAAGATCTGATAGAATCAGCTATATTGTCAGACCGGCTTCCTCATACTTATCTTATCGCCATAAGTATTCATCTCAACAATGACCTGACCATGGACCTTACACCCAAAGTAGCAGGGATCTTGCCGGACATTGAAAATAAAGTCAGGGAAATACTTGATATTTATACATAACGTGAAAATTTTTATTAATAAATCTGTCACATATCATGGTTTAATAAACAATATTTTGTTACTTTTGTAACGTATTAAAAAACTGTAAAAATGTGTCTGGCAGTTCCGGGAAAAATCATTTCAATAGACAGGTCCAACCAGGACCTGACAATGGCAAAAGTTGACTTTAATGGTATGGTTGCTGATGTGTGTATCGAGTGGTTACCTGAAAAGGTTGAGGTAGGAGATTACATTTTAGCACACGTAGGGTTGGCTCTGAGTAAAATAGATGAAGAAGAAGCCCTGCTTACTCTGGAATCCTTGCGGCAAATGGGAGAACTGACAGGTAATGATCCTGCCTTTGACAGCACCTGATGAAAATAAGCGGGATCAATAGTAGCAGAATATGAGACCTGACGGCCCGGTAAATATTATCACACAAAATGAAGCAATGCGAACACTGATAAGTCGCATTGACCGGATTGCCACTACCAACTCCACAGTATTGCTTATCGGAGAAACAGGTGTGGGGAAAGAAATACTGGCTGAATATATACACAAAACAAGTGATCGCAGTTTGCGGCCTCTTATCAAGGTCAGCCTCTCTGCCGTACCCTCTGAACTGCTCCCCAGCGAATTGTTCGGTTATGAAAAAGGAGCTTTTACCGGTGCAAGGGAAAGCCGGAAAGGTTTGTTTGAGATGGCCCATACCGGAAGTATTTTTCTCGATGACATAGATGATGTACCTATGGATATGCAGGTCAAGCTTTTGCGTTTTCTGGAAAACCATGAATTCCGACGTGTGGGGGGTACCGTCCCTATCCCTGTGGATGTCCGGATCATCTCCGCTTCCAAGGTCCCTCTGGAGGAAATGGTCAAACGTAAATCATTCCGTGAAGACCTTTTTTACCGGTTGAATGTGATCCCTTTTCAGATACCTCCGTTACGGGAAAGAAGAGACGACATCCCTTTGCTGACAGAATATTTTGCCCGGCATTACCAACCGGATAAAAAGCTACACTTCTCGCCTGAAGCCATGTCCGCACTCATTGCTTACCGCTGGCCGGGAAACATACGCGAGATGCGAAATGTTATTCAACGCATCATTGCCTTCTCCTCCGGAACGGTAAGAAAACAGGACCTGCCCCCTGAGATCGTTTATGACTCCTCCATCGATCAGATAGTCATTGCCTGCAAATCCTGCTTTCTTAATAAAAATCTGAAGCTGGCAGATGTGGTACATTGTGTCGAAAGCAACCTGATCTTTGAAGCCCTGAAAAAAGCCGGGGGAAACCAGTCGGAGGCTGCACGAATGTTACAGATCAACCTCTCCACTTTCAGGGATAAGCTGGCAAAATATTCTCATGAGACCCCCAAATGCCTCCCCAAACAAAAAGAACATTTCCCTGAAAAAAACTGAAAACGTGAGTTCTATATAATAAAGCGTAAAAATATTTATTAAATACAGGGATTATAGCTTATATCTGATTCCCGCTAAAATCTATTTACGGTTCTCCGCAAGGGAATTTACGGTTTTCCATTAATTTTTACCTGTACTGTCTGACCCGGGATAATATTACAATTAAATATACCCGTATATCCTTCTGTTATTCTTACAAATACGTTATACCATGACAAAATGGCCCTTTTATGGCATTTCCTTTGCAAACAGAAAGGCTAAAGCAGTAAAGGTGAACGATATTGATTTCATTTGGTCAGGGGAGATAGTGAGCATGATCGGGCAACAAGGAAAATATCATGTCAGGATAAATTGTACCAGTCAGCTCATTGAACTCATCCTGCCTAAGGAAACAACCGACTATCGTCTGGGTGAAAAGATCATAATCCAGGGAAATATTACCGTCAGGGAAATCATCAGATACAGCGACAATTTTACCAAGCAATAAACCATTAATCAAAATTTATCATGAAGCCAAAACAAAAGCCAACCGTTTATGAGGAGATCCTTGACAAAGGGTATTCCCGCAGGGATTTCCTCAAGTTTTGCGGAATGATGGGAGCACTGCTGGGTCTTGAATACAGTGCTGTAGGGCAGATTGTCAAAGCCATGGAGACCAAATCCCGCATTCCTGTTTTATGGCTCCATTTTCAGGAGTGTACCTGCTGCAGTGAGTCGTTCATCCGTTCCTCGCATCCGATCGTTGCCGACATTATCCTTGATAAGATCTCACTGGATTATACATGTACCCTGATGGCTGCAGCCGGTTATCAGGCCGAAGAAAATCTGCAAAACGCCATCAAAAAATACAAGGGAAAATACATCCTGATGGTAGAAGGATCTGTTCCGTTAAAAAACAAGGCTTATTGTTGTATCGGCGGGCGTTCGGCTTATGATTCACTGAAGGAAGCCGCTGCAGATGCCAAGGCTGTCATAGCCTGGGGCAACTGTGCCGTCTCAGGCTGTGTGCAGGGTGCCAAACCCAACCCTACCGGAGCTACCCCGGCACACAAACTGATAAAAGGAAAACCTATTGTCAATGTTCAGGGTTGCCCGCCTATTGCAGAAGTAATGGCCGGGGTGTTAGTTCATATTCTGACTTTTGACCGTATCCCCGACCTGGACGGTCTGGGCCGGCCGAAAGCTTTCTACTCCAGGAGAGTACATGACACCTGTTACCGGCGCCCCAATTACGATGCCGGCCTGTTTGTAGAAACATTCGATGATGAAAACGCCAGAAGAGGGTATTGCCTGTATAAAATGGGGTGTAAAGGTCCCGTAACCTACAATTCATGCGGCGTCATCCGCTGGAACGATGGCACCAGTTTCCCGATCCAGTCCGGCCATCCCTGCATCGGTTGCAGTGAAGCTAATTTCTGGGATAACGGCCCCTTCTATCAACATCTCGCCAGCTTCCCGGGCTTTGGCATTGAAACCACTGCCGACGATATTGGTCTTGCTGTAGGTGCAGTAACCGTAGCCGGAATAGCTGCTCATGCCGTAGCTACAAACATCCGGAAAAGAAAAATGATCCGGAAAGGGATCATCCATCCTGAAGAAGACAACGAATAATAAAGGAGGTTATCATGGCTAAAAGAATTGTAATTGACCCAATAACCCGCATCGAAGGTCATTTGCGCGTCGAAGTAGAGATCAAAGACGGGCATGTCATCGATGCATACAGCTCCGGCACTATGGTCAGGGGCATAGAGAAAATACTCAAGGGCAGGGATCCACGGGATGCCTGGGCCTTCACCGAACGTGTCTGCGGAGTATGTACTACCGTCCATGCCCTGGCTTCGGTACGTAGCGTCGAAGACGCTCTCGATATTGTTGTCCCTCCCAATGCCGAACTGATCCGAAACCTGATGTTCGTCACCCAATATATGCACGATCATGTGGTGCATTTCTATCATTTGCATGCCCTCGACTGGGTGGACGTGGTTTCTGCCCTGAAAGCCGATCCGGCAGAGACCTCCAGAATCGCCATGTCCATCTCCCATTGGCCAAAAAGCTCCACCGGATACTTCAGTGATTTACAAAAACGTCTTACCCGTTTTGTAGAAAGTGGCCAGTTGGGGATATTTCAGAATGGCTACTGGGGACATAAGGCCTATAAACTGCCTCCGGCAGTAAATCTCCTGGGCGTCGCTCACTACCTGGAAGCCCTGGAATGGCAGAAGGAAATTGTCAAAATCCATACC
>WFSC01000230.1 GCA_015486185.1 Bacteroidales bacterium
GTGTTGGTTTGCAGAAAAGATTAAAATGGCCTGATGATTATTTCAGCCTTTACATGGGACTCTCTTTTCAGAATTATGAGCTGAGAAACTGGAACCGTAGTTTTCTGTTTTCAAATGGTAATTCCAATAACTTCAGCTTAACAACTACTTTCGGAAGATATTCGGCCGGACCTAATCCGATTTATCCGCAGGGAGGATCCAATATTTCCCTTACCCTGCAATTGACACCTCCTTATTCCTGGTTTAATAATAAAGATTATTCAAATCCGGAAATGCTTGATAGTGAGTTTTATAGATGGGTTGAGTATCATAAATGGTTATTTAAAACCGATTGGTATCAGACTTTGGCAGGAAAATTGGTGTTACGTGCCAGGTTCGACTTTGGTTATCTGGGATATTATAACCGCAATGTGGGACCTTCTCCCTTTGAGAGATTTGATGTGGGGGGAGACGGAATGTCGGGATATAATCTTTACGGGGTAACAATGGTCGGCCTTCGTGGTTATGAAAATGGTTCTTTGACACCTTACAGAAAAAACAGGCAGGGAAAACTCAGGAAAGCCGGTAATGTGTATGAGAAAGTTACAATGGAAATCAGATATCCTATTACCCTGCAGGCCCAGGCAACAGTATTTGTGCTTGGTTTCCTGGAAGGAGGAAATGCCTGGAGCAGGATCCAGGATTACAATCCCTTCGGGATCAGGAGGTCTGCCGGTATCGGACTGAGGGCTTTCCTGCCCATGTTCGGATTGCTTGGAATAGACTGGGGATACGGATTTAATTCCGTTGGCAATACCCCCGGACCCAGTGGCGGACATTTCCATTTTACCATAGGTCAGGAATTTTAATCGTATGTTTAACTTAAAATGTTGAGTTATGAAAAAGTTATTATTTCTTATTTCATTGATAGCCTTATCGGCCGGAATGGCCTGGGGGCAAAAATATGCTTTTGTGGATACGGAATATATTCTGAATAATATTCCATCGTATAAATCGGCTCAGAGTAAACTGGATGCTTTGTCGAAACAATGGGAAAAAGAGATATCAGATAAATATGCAGAAATTGATAAATTGTATAAAGCCTATCAAAATGAAGCGGTTTTGCTAACACCCGAAATGAAGAAAAAAAGGGAAAATGAAATAGTCAGCAGGGAACAGGCCGTAAAAGATCTGCAGAAAAAATATTTCGGTCCCCAGGGCGATCTTTTCAAAAAACGTGAAGAACTTGTGAAACCTATTCAGGATGAGGTTTATAATGCAGTTAAGAAAATTGCTGTCGAAGGCAACTATGCCGTAATTTTTGATACGGCAAGCGGTCCGATGTTCCTTTATACCAACCCTCGGTATGATTTGAGCGATCAGGTTTTAAAACAAATGGGGTATAAAGAATAAAATAAAATAATTACATTTGTCGCTCATAAAAAAGTGGATAATTTGTCAGGAGTTTGAAGTTTAATTAATTAATAAATGATAAAATGAAAAAAAGTATTTTAGTCTTAGTTGTGTTGATCTTGCTGGGATGGGGCATGAATGCTCAGGCACAGCAAAATTATAAGTTTGGCCACATTAACAGCCAGGAGCTTATGAAAGCTATGCCGGAAAATGACAGTGCGCAGGCAAAACTACAGCATTTTGCCAAACAGCTTCAGGATGAGTTTAATGCCATGCAGGTGGAGTATAATAAAAAAGCACAGGACTTTCAGCAGCAACAAAATAATCTGACTGATCTGATCAAGAAAACAAAATTGCAGGAACTGGATGACATACAGAAGAGAATGCAGGATTTTCAGAATAATGCCCAACAGCAAATGCAGCAAAAACAGGCTGAGTTGCTGCAACCGATCATAGATAAGGCCAACCAGGCGATAAAAGAAGTCGCCCAGGAAAACGGCTTTACCTATATATTTGATATTTCCAGAGGTACTATTCTTTATTATTCAGATCAGAGTATAGACATTTTGCCATTGGTGAAAAAGAAACTCGGGATTCAATAAAAATATGTTCAATATTTATTATCTTGGAAGACCATCTGTATGGGATGGTCTTTCTTTTTTTAAAAAACGGAACTATGAAGGTTGATACAAACAGACCTATCGGTATCTTTGACTCGGGTGTGGGAGGGCTTACAGTGGCCCATGCTATCCGGCAGGTATTGCCTGATGAGTCCATGATCTATTTCGGAGATACCGCTCATCTGCCCTATGGTGAAAAGTCTCCGGAAGCTATTCACCACTATGCTGAAAAGATTACCCGCTTTCTTATCGGACAGAATTGTAAAACGGTGGTGATAGCCTGTAATACGGCATCATCCGTGGCCTATGCTTCCCTGGTGGAAAAATATGGCCGGAAAGTACAGATCGTTAATGTCATAGATCCCGTGGTGGATTACTATCTGGAAAATCTGGCACCGGCAAAGGTTGGTGTAATCGGTACCAAGGCAACCATACGTTCGGGGGCCTATGAGGAAAAGATTAAAAGCAGAGATCCGGAGGCCAGAGTCTTTTCAAAGGCCACACCGCTTCTGGTACCTATGATAGAAGAAGGATTTATATTTGACGATATAAGCAATGCAATCATACGTGCTTATTTATCGGAAGAACCTTTGCGTTCCGTGGAATCTCTTATTCTGGGATGCACCCATTATCCTATTATTAAAAACCAGATCAGTAAATTTTATGACTTCTCTGTGGAAATACTGGATTCGGCAGCTATAGTAGCACGTACCGTGAAAAAGTTGCTTGTGGAAAGTGACCTCCAGCGAAGCAAAAAACCGGAAAAAGACCGTTTTTATATTTCGGATTATACTCCTTATTTTGAAAAAATATCCGGAATGTTCTTTGAAGAGAAAATAAACCTGAAAAAACTTGATCTTTGGAAAGAGGAGTGAAGGAAAGGGAAGTGTTATAAGAGAGAATATAAAAAAGTATTAAAAAACATATGAATAACAGCAGTTTGCTATTGGAAAAAGTGTAATTTTGCACTGAAAATAAAAATTTAGAATTTTTGAATGCATATAGGACCTGGTGGTTTTTATATGCATTTAACGTATTGATACTAAAATATATATTTATGACAAAAAAGGAAAAACCTATTGAACTGGAAGATGTAGTCATTCGATTTTCGGGTGATTCCGGTGACGGAATGCAGTTAACGGGGACTTTATTTTCCAATACTGCTGCATTGTTAGGCAATGATATAGCCACATTTCCAGATTATCCTGCAGAAATCAGGGCACCCCAGGGAACCGTTGGAGGGGTTTCCGGTTTTCAGGTGCATTTTGGACATTCCAGGGTGAAAACACCGGGCGATCTGACGGATGTTTTGGTAGCTATGAACCCTGCGGCCCTGAAAGCCAATGCCAAGTGGTTGAAACATAGTGCAACGATCATTATCGATGTGGATAATTTTACCCCTAAAAATATCCGGAAAGCCGGTTATCAGGATGATCCTATAAAGGAGGAAAAACTGGAAGATTACAATATTATCAAAGCACCTGTTTCTTCTCTGACCAAAGAAGCCTTGAAGGATATGGGACTGGATATGAAAAGTGTTTTGCGTAGCAAGAATATGTTTGCCCTGGGGATGATCTATTGGCTTTTTAATCGCCCTCTTACCTTTACCGAAGAATTTTTTAAAAGTAAATTTAAAAAGAAACCGGAGATCATTGAAGCCAATGAGCGGGTTTTGAAAGCCGGTTACTATTATGCCGAGACCATTGAAGCTCTGCATACCACTTATATTGTCAGGCCGGCGAAGATTGAAAAGGGGACCTACAGGAATATTAACGGAAATACGGCTACAGCCTGGGGGTTGATTGCTGCTTCCGAGAAATCGGGTCTCCAATTGTTTGTCGGTTCTTATCCTATAACACCTGCTACCGGTATTCTTGAGGAACTGGCATTGCGAAAAGATCTGGGAGTGATCACGGTACAGGCTGAAGATGAGATTGCCGGCATTACAACTTCTATTGGCGCCAGTTTTGCCGGTTTGCTGGCCGCTACCACAACCTCCGGTCCGGGTCTGGCCCTGAAATCCGAAGCTTTGGGCCTGGCTGTTATTACCGAACTTCCGCTGGTGGTAATAGATGTACAACGGGGAGGACCTTCTACCGGTCTTCCTACAAAAACCGAGCAGTCGGATCTGATGCAGGTTCTTTTCGGAAGGAATGGCGAGAGTCCTGTGGCTGTCGTAGCAGCCAGTACCCCTTCCAATTGCTTTGATTATGCATTTGAAGCAGCCCGTCTGGCCCTTGAGCATATGACACCGGTTGTATTGATGTCAGACGGCTATCTGGCTAACGGTTCTGAACCCTGGAAGGTGCCTGAAATGAAAGATATGCCGGAGATAAAACCCCGTATTGTTCCGGAAGGTACACAGGATTATCAGCCTTATAAGAGAGACCCGGAAACGCTGGCCCGGGGATGGGCCATACCCGGTACACCCGGCCTGGAACACAGGATTGGCGGACTGGAAAAGGATGAGATTACGGGAAATGTTTCCTATGACCCGCTGAATCATCAGGAAATGACAAATATCAGAGCTGAAAAGGTAAAGAGAATTGTAAATGATATTCCGGAATTGAAACCGGAAGGAAAAGCAGAAGGCGATGTGTTGCTTGTAGGGTGGGGAAGTACTTACGGCCACCTTAAATCGGCGCAGGAAGAACTGGTAAAGAAAGGTAAAAAGGTTGGCCTGGCTCATTTCCATTATATCAATCCTCTCCCCGGGAATACGGCAGATATTCTTAAAAAATTCAAAAAAATACTGGTTTGTGAGCTGAATATGGGGCAGTTTGCCAATTATTTGAGAATGAATTTTCCGCAATTTGAATATCATCAGTTAAATAAAGTACAAGGTTTACCTTTTACCGTGGCAGAAATAAAAGAGGCTGCCAATAATTTACTGGAGGAATAAAATTATGTCTGAAGAAACAACACAGAAAGTAGTTTATACACCAAAAGACTTCAAGAGTGATCAGGAAGTGCGATGGTGCCCGGGGTGTGGGGACCATGCTATTCTGAACAGTGTTCAACGGGCCATGAGCCAACTGGGCATAAAAAAGGAAAAATATGCCGTGATATCCGGTATCGGATGTTCATCCAGGTTCCCGTATTATATGGCGACCTATGGTTTTCATGGTATCCATGGTCGTGCTGCAGCCATATCAACGGGTGCCAAAGTTGCCAATCCCGGGTTGTCGGTTTGGACCATTACCGGAGACGGTGACTCTCTGGCTATCGGGGGAAATCATTTGATCCATGTGGTGAGAAGAAATGTGGATATTAACCTGTTGCTGTTTAATAACAGGATCTACGGACTTACCAAAGGGCAATATTCTCCTACTTCCGTTAAAGGCCAGATCACAAAAACTTCTCCCTATGGTACCGTTGAACCACCTTTTAATCCCGGAGAACTGGTCATCGGCGCCAAAGGAAGATTTTTTGCCCGCACCATCGATAGTGATATTAAATTATCTGTGGAAATCTTTCAGGAAGCTGCCAGGCACGAAGGAACCTCTGTAGTGGAAATATTACAGAATTGTGTGATATACAACAACGGAGCCTATGCAGATATTACAGCACGCGAGTACAAGGAAGACCGGCAAATCGTTCTGAGGGATGGCGAACCGATGATCTTTGGTAAAGAAAGAGATAAAGGACTTATGCTTGACCGGGAAAATATGAAACTGAGGGTGGTGAAGATCGGAGAAAACGGAATCACCGAAAAGGATATCCTGGTGCATCACAGTAATGAAAATAATCCCGGATTACACATGATGCTGGTGAACATGAGCTGGCCTAACTATCCCGTAGCTGTGGGTATTATACGTAATGTGGCATCACCAACTTACGATATGGCTGTCCATGCCCAGATCCAAAAAGTAAAACAAAGTTCTCCCATTAAAAAAATGGATGATCTGTTGAAAAGCGGAAATACCTGGGAAGTAAAATAAAAACCAGTTGTCATGATTTTTGATCCCGGTAGTTTCCCTGCCGGGATTTTTTTCTTTTTATCTTATTAATGAAAGTCTTATCTTTATAACAGAAAATAAACGGACGATCATGAATACCTGGGGATCAGATAATCATTTTCAAAAAATGCTGGCCGAAAAAACGGAAAAGTTCAGGGAACTGGTTTATATTAATGAAGCTGCTGAGATCATACGGCAGGATAAACCATTGGATGAGATCATCGATCAATTGGTTTTTCTGATAAAGAAACATGCTGTGTATCATGATAATGTGAGTGTACAGATCACCTATCGGAAAAATAAATATCTTTCTCCCGGGTTCAGAGATTCCAATAATTTTATTAGTAATGAATTTGTTACGCTTGATGGAGAAAAAGGGGAAGTGACAATATTTTATGAAGGGAAACATCTGTCTGTAGATATGGATACAGATGTGGAACTGGAGGAAGACCGGATCCTTATCCGTGAAATCGGCCGCATGCTCGCCGGATATATTAACCGTATTAAAAGTAAGGAGGTTTTTGAGCCGGAACGGCAGGGAGATACCTTAACGGGCGGTAAGGTAAAACGGCTGACAATAAGGAAGTTACTTCAGTTATTCTTGGATAAGCATAATGCAGACCGGGATATCTTCCATGACCTGATGCCTTTTAAGGTGAAAGAGATCCTGCTGGTAGCCAGTTTGTATGATGCATACAGTATTGAAGGCGAGGGCCAGTTTACCGATCATATCCTGGGAGAGTATCACCAGTTGAACCTGACATCCATCCCTCGGATCACGGCAGTTTCTTCCGGTGAAGAAGCTATGAATCGCTTGAAAATAAAGCATTATGACCAGGTCATTATTATGATCGGAGCAGATAAGAAGACCCCTATACATCTTTACAGAAAGATAAAAAAAGCATATTCATATTTGCCCACTTTCCTGTTGCTGAATAATAATAATGATATCCCCCTTATCAGACACGAACTGCGTAAACTGGAACCCTATGACCACTTTTTTGTCTGGAATGGAGATTCCAAGGTGTTTTTTGCAATGGTAAAACTTCTGGAAGACAGGGTAAATGCTGATAATGACACGAAAATTGCCTATACCAAGGTAATCCTTCTGGTAGAAGACAACACAAAATATTTTTCCCGTTATCTGCCCGTTTTATATACAACCATTCTTGAACAAACCAAAAATCTGATCGAGGATGTGGGCATTGATGACCGTTATAAAGTGTTGAAACTTCGTGCCAGGCCCAAAGTCATGCTGGCTACTACCTATGAAGAGGCCATTGGAGTGATACATAAATATAAGGATTTTCTTTTGGGTGTTATTTCTGATGCCCGCTTTCCGAAAGAAGGTAAAATGAATAGCAGAGCCGGATATGAACTGTTAACCCATGTTCGGAATTATCTTCCCAATCTCCCTTTGATCCTGCAATCCTATGAAACCGTCAATGAAAAACTGGCAGAGGAACTGAATGCTAATTTTATTGATAAAAACTCAGCTACCCTTTTTCAGGATCTTCGGCATTTTGTTAATTATTACCTGGGTTTCGGACATTTTGTTTACCGGGATAAAAACGGAAGAGAAATTGCAGTAGCCCGGTCAATGGCTGAGTTTGAGGATTATTTGAAAACCATCCCTGAAGATTCTCTGGCATATCATGCCATGAAGAACCATTTTTCATTGTGGCTGATGGCCCGGGGGGAAACCATGATAGCCAGAATCATCAATCCGTTGAAGGTGTCTGACTTTAAGAGTATCAAGGAACTGCGTGAGTTTTTAATAGATGTGGTAAGACAGCGCAGAAGAGAACAGGACAGGGGAAAAATCGTCCCTTTTTCTGAACAGGCCATCACGGATGAAACCAATATTGTTAGTCTGGCTTCGGGATCACTGGGTGGAAAGGGCAGGGGACTGACCTTTACCAATACACTGATCTATAAATTCGGCTTATCCGAACTGGTGACAGGAATAAATATGCGTATTCCCCGGACCTCTATTATCGGGACGGATGAATTCGATCTGTTTATGGACAGGAACCATCTGAGAGACCTGGTGTTTTCAGGTGCTGAATATACAGAGGTACAACAAAAGTTTCTTGAGGGGACCCTCACGGATGAGCTGGAAGATAAACTGAGGATCTTACTGCAGTTGATCAGAAAACCTGTTGCCATACGTTCATCCAGTTTGCTGGAAGATTCATTGACACAGCCTTTTTCAGGAATATTCAGAACCTATATCCTGCCCAATACGCATCCCGACCTGGAGATCCGTCTCAGACAAACGGAAGATGCCATAAAACTGGTTTTTGCGTCCATTTACTCACCACAGGCCAGGAGTTATTTTGAGGCCATAGATTATAAGATCGATGAAGAAAAAATGGCTGTAGTGATACAGGAGGTAGTTGGTTCTCGTCATGATGTATATTATTATCCTCATATCAGTGGAACAGCACAGTCCTTTAATTATTATCCGGTGGCACATATGAAGCCGGAAGAAGGTTTTGCCATTGCTGCTATCGGATTGGGACAATATGTAATGACCGGAGAAAAAACCTACCGTTTTTCACCCCGCTATCCAAAAAATGAAATATATACACCTCAATACCTGGTGAAAAACTCGCAGACCGAGTTTTATGCCGTAGATCTGAAAAAAAGTGACATAAACCTGTTGGAAGGGGAGGAAGTGGGAATGATAAGACTTACCCTGGCTGATGCTGAAAAACACGATACCCTGAAGCATTGTGTTTCGGTATATGATGCCAATAATGACAGGCTGGAACCCGGTCTTTCCGTAGCCGGGCCGAGAGTGGTGAATTTTGCCAATATATTGAAATATGATTATATACCCCTGGCAAAAACGATCGATTTTACCCTGGATCTTTTTAAGGAAGCCCTGGGATCATTGGTGGAGATAGAATATGCAGTGGATCTGGAAAAAGATGAAGAAGGAAAAGCTTCTTTTTATATTCTGCAGATCAAACCTCTTATCAGTGCAGATATGGATTTTAAAATCGATTTTAATACGCTTGATAAATCCGGATTACTGCTGTTTAGCTCACATAGTATGGGAAACGGGAAAATAGAAACCATTACGGATGTGATCTTCGTGGATCCCGACACGTTTGAAAATGTGCATACCCGTGAAATAGCGGCAGAAATCGCTTCACTGAACGAGAAAATGATACAGGAACATCGTTTTTATGTTCTGATAGGTCCCGGAAGATGGGGGACACGTGACCGTTTTATAGGTATCCCGGTAAACTGGCCTCAGATCTCTCATGCAAAGATCATCGTCGAAACAAGCCTCGAGGATTTTCCGCTGGATGCTTCCCTGGGATCCCATTTCTTTCATAATGTTACTTCAATGAATGTTGGTTATTTTTCTGTTCAGCATTACCTGGATGAAGATATTATCAGATGGGATATTTTGAAAAAGCAGGAGATCATACATACTATGAAATTTTGTAAACACGTGCGTTTTGACAAACCATTGAAGATATATATGAACGGGAAAAAAAGATCATCCGCCATATTGTTTGATAATAACGGTAAAAATCCCAAAACAGTAAAAACGAAAAAAGGTGCAGGTAAATAAACTGAGCTGGGATAAGCTGAATTATGATTTTACAGATACGTCTTTCAGCAACCTGATGCAGAAACGTATTCACCGGGTGTTGCTTGTCTGCAGCCATTATGATGCTTTCATCCTTGAAGAAGACGGACGTATAGAGGAACAGATATTTAATGAATATGTCTCACTGAACCTGCGCTATCCTCCTGTGGTAATACAGGCGGATACTTATAAAAAAGCGGTTGAAATACTGAAATATGAAGCTGTTGACCTGGTAATATCTGCCCTAAAAGTAGGCAACAGGGATGCTTTTACACTGGCTCGCGAAATGAAGAAGATCAAGCCTGACATCCCGATCGTGGTGCTTACTTATTTTACCAGGGAAGTTTCACGCAAGATAGAAGAAGAAGATCTTTCGGCTATTGACTATGTGTTCAGTTGGCTGGGTAATGCTGATATCCTGCTGGCCATTATAAAGTTGATCGAAGATAAAATGAATGCCGAAGATGATATCCTAAAAACCGGGGTTCAGACGATCCTTTTTGTTGAAGACTCCATCCGCTATATTTCCTCTTATCTGCCCAATCTTTACAGGATCATCCTGAGACAATCCAAAGAATTCCAGATGGAAGGACTGAATGAACATCAGAAAATGTTGCGTATGCGGGGACGCCCGAAGATACTTCTGGCCACCAGCCTGGATGAGGCCAAGATATTATTTGCAAAGTATAAATACAATACCCTCGGGGTTATCTCTGATGTGAGTTTTAAAAATCATGGAATAAAAGATCCGGAAGCCGGCTTCAAACTTCTTCATTATGTGCGGAAGTTTGATCCTCATATGCCCTTTCTGTTGCAGTCTTCCGATATTCATGTGGGTGAAAAAGCTGCAAAACTGGATGCGGGTTTTATCCATAAATATTCAAAATCCTTGTCCGGGGAGGTGAAGCAGTTTATCATGGATAATTTTGCTTTTGGCCCGTTTATCTTTCGGGACCCTGATACGCTTGAGGAAATTGACCGGGCTGCCGATCTTCAGAAGTTTCAGCAGAAACTGATGACCATTCCGGACCGTTCTCTGGATTTTCATACCAGCCGGAATCACTTTTCAAAATGGTTGAATGCACGTGCCCTGTTCCCGCTGGCTCAGATGTTCAAATATCTGAGAAGAGAGGATTTTGAGTCGCTGGATGATTTGCGTAAGTTTGTATATGTGGCTATTTCAAGCTATCGCCGTGGTAAAGGCAGAGGGATCATAGCCAAATTTGACCCCGGTACCTATGACGAATATGTTACTTTTTCCCGGATCGGAGAAGGTTCGATAGGCGGTAAAGCCAGAGGATTGGCTTTTGTGAATATGATGATCAAGAACAACCGGTTATTTAACAGGTTTGAGGGTGTCCAGATCACCATACCACGTACTGTGGTCATCGCTACAGATGTTTTTGATGAGTTCATGGAGTCAAATAATCTGTATAAGGTAGGACTTTCTGATGCGGGAGATGAAGAGATCCTCAGGCAATTTGTGGCTGCCCGTTTGCCTGATGCTCTTCAGGGAGAGCTGAAGGTCTTTCTTGCGATGGCACATAATCCTGTGGCTGTCCGCTCTTCGAGTAAACTGGAGGATTCTCATTATCAACCTTTTGCAGGCATCTATTCTACCTATATGATCCCGATCACTAAAGACAGGGAACAGATGCTCGAAGCCGTGAATATGGCTATAAAACAGGTATATGCATCGGTGTTTTTTAAAAACAGTAAGGCTTATATGGAAGCAACTTCCAACGTGATAGATGAAGAAAAAATGGGGATCATCCTGCAGGAGGTTTGCGGACACCAACATGAAAAACTGTTTTATCCAACTTTTTCGGGTGTGGCCCGGTCGATTAATTTTTATCCGATACCACCGGAGAAAACAAAGGATGGCATTGCCAGAGTTGCTTTTGGATTGGGTAAGCTGGTCGTGGACGGAGAAGTTTCATTGCGCTTTTCTCCCAGATATCCGAGAAAAATTCTTCAGCTATCCTCCACAGATGCAGCCCTGAAAGAAACGCAAAGCCGGTTCTATGCCCTGGATATGGATATAAGCAGTTTCGTCCCTTCCACGGACGATAGTATAAACCTTAAGAAATTAAGTATTCGCCAGGCACCCGATGACGAAGCATTGAGATATGTGGCATCAACCTATGATTTTGAGAACCATATGATCCGTGACGGGGTAATGGAAAAAGGGAAAAGGGTAATTACTTTTTCCAATATTTTGAATTACGGACGATTTCCCCTGGCTGAAATCCTGCAGGAACTGCTTGCCATAGGACAGCGGGAGATGGGCAACCCCATAGAAATGGAATTTGCCGTAGATATGGAAACACCGGAAGGACAACCGAAGGTTTTTTATTTTCTGCAAATACGTCCTATTGTTGATGATGATCAGGTGGTAAAAACAGATATCGAAAAGGTCAGAACGGAAGATACTATTTTGTATTCTGTTATGGCTTTGGGAAATGGTGTGATAAGGGATGTACATGATATTGTATATATCAAACCGGAGGCCTTTGATGCAACCTATACCAAGGATATTGCCCGGGAAATAGAAGAGAAGAACCAATACTTTGTCAGGGAACAAAAAGGGTACATCCTGATCGGTCCGGGCCGGTGGGGGTCTTCAGATTCCTGGCTGGGCATTCCGATCAAATGGCCCCAGATTTCACAGGCACGCCTGATCGTGGAAGCCGGTCAGAAAAATTACCGTATCGACCCGAGTCAGGGAACGCATTTCTTCCAGAACCTGACCTCTTTCAGAGTAGGCTATTTTACAGTGAACCCTTACCAGAACAGTGGATATTTTGACCTCAACTTTCTGAACAGCCAGCCTGCTGTCCATGAGTCCCGGTTTATCAGGCATGTTCGTTTTGACCAACCGGTATTAATTCAGATTGACGGCAGGAAGAATCTGGGGGTGGTCATGAAACCCGGAAGAGAGCATTGAAAATTAAGAATTACTTTCTGCCAATACCAGGCTTTCAGCCTCTACAGACCTGTCAATTTTCCTTATCAGACCCTGTAACACCTTACCCGGACCCGCTTCCACAAATTTTGTAATACCGTCGGCAATCATGTGCTGAACCGTTTGTGTCCACAGGACAGGAGAGGTAAGCTGATCGATCAGGTTTTTACGTATTTCCCCGGGATCAGTAACCGGCCGGGCTGTGACGTTTTGATATACCGGGCAGGAAGGCCTGTTGAAAGAAGTCGTGGCAATTGCTTTGGATAATTCTTCCCTTGCCGGTTCCATTAACGGAGAATGAAAGGCTCCACCGACTGAAAGCTTGACGGTCCTTCTGGCTCCCTTCTCTGCCAGCACCTCCATGGCTTTATATACCCCTGTTTCGGTTCCTGAAATTACTACCTGTCCGGGACAGTTGTAGTTGGCCGGGACCACAATATCATCGATCTGATCACATACTTCTTCAATCACTTTGTCATCCATGCCAAGGATAGCAGCCATTGTGGATGGTACCAGTTCACAGGCTTTTTGCATGGCCAGGGCCCGCATATGAACCAGTTTCAGTCCGTCTTCAAAAGCGAGCGCTCCGTTGGCAACAAGCCCCGAAAACTCACCCAGGGAGTGCCCTGCCACGGCATCTGCATGAAAGTGCTTACCCAGTAAGCGTACCAATACTACAGAATGAAGGAAAATGGCCGGTTGGGTAACCCGGGTCTGCATTAAATCCTCTTCCGTACCATTAAACATGATATCCGTAATCCTGAAACCAAGGATTTTATTGGCTTGCTCAAAAAGTTCCCTTGCCAGGGAGTATTTTTTATACAATTCCTTTCCCATACCTGGGTATTGTGCTCCCTGTCCGGGAAATACATAAGCTGTCATAAATATATAGTTAAATTATTATAGGGTGGTAAATTTAATAAAGTTCCTGTATTAATTATAAGATCCCTGTTTGTTACGAAGGTACCGGGTTAAATAAAAGTTAATGAAGTGTGGCGCCTATGAGGTGTACAAACTCATCCCTGGTGGCCTGCCTTTTCATAAATTCCCCGGTGAAAGCGGAGGTGGTAGTGACCGAGTTTTGTTTTTGAATGCCCCGCATCATCATGCACAGATGGCGCGCTTCGATAACTACAGCAACACCAAGTGGATGCAACGTGTCCTGAATACAGTCCCTGATTTGCATGGTAAGCCTTTCCTGTACCTGAAGACGGCGGGAGAATGCTTCGACAACCCTGGCAATCTTGCTCAGTCCCGTGATATAACGATCTGGGATATAAGCTACATGTGCTTTCCCGAAAAAGGGGATCATATGATGTTCACACATGGAATACACTTCAATGTCCTTTACGATCACCATCTCCTTGTAATCTTCTTCGAACATGGCTGACCGCAGGATGTGGGCCGGATCCGTATTGTAACCCTGGGTGAGAAACTGAATGGCCTTGGCTACGCGCACCGGCGTTTCCTGCAATCCTTCTCTCTCCGGATCTTCTCCTACCAGACGAAGGATTTCCTTGTAATGATGTGCCAGTTCTTCGGTCTGTTTGTCGTTCCATTTGTCACTGCGGACATACCCGTTGTCCGGATCAATGACATCTCCGTTATTGATAAACTCCATTTTTATTCTTTTTGATATTCTACTATGTTGTTTTCAGATTCTTTAATCCTGATCATGTGAAGACGGATAC
>WFSC01000231.1 GCA_015486185.1 Bacteroidales bacterium
ACCCTGACCAGGGTCGCTCTTTTATCATGTTGCCCCAAGCCTTTATTTTCCCTCTTTCTTTTTTTCATTCTCTACAAAAACCATTACATTCACAATAATGGAATTGATCCTTTCCCGCAGCATTTTCTGGTTTATTTCTATGGATCTCATGATCTCCCTTCTCCTCAGTGTATCGGCAGGCAGATGAGCCAACGCTCCATAAAAATCTGTCGGCTGATCCCGGATCATACGCATAATTACCGTATCGGGAGCAATATTTACCACCCGGCTGAATTCTACCAGAGGAAAATTATCTTGATCTACCGGCACATTTCTTATAAACCCCTGCAGATCAACAGGGCTATAGAAATATTGTGCAATTAATGCGGTGGGGTCAGGCAGTCCGACATCTGTAAGTTCATATCTCAGCAGATCATTCTCATCATAGCGATTTTCTATCAAAGCATAATCAATTTTGAATGGATGTTTCTTTCCCACCAGCAGGGTACTGTATTCATTTATGTACCACATCTGAGACTGAGGGAACACCTCTACAAAAGCTTTTATCAAAGATTTAAATTCTCTTGTACTCAACCAGTTCTGCGGTATCCACTGGCATACGACCCCGTTATCTGTGAGTTTGTCACGGCATATTTCATAAAAATCCTTTGTATAGATATTATTGCTTAACCGCGGATGAACGGCATTGGTAGTGATTATATCGTATTTTTTCCGGCTCATCAACAGAAAACTCCTTCCGTCTTCAATATAAACATGTGCACGCGGGTCTTTCAATACATTTTTATTCCACGGTGCAAAAGAAGGAGAGGCTTTGATCACACCGGGACTAATCTCAGCAATATCAACCGATTTTATTCCCGGTTGCATCAAAGAATGGGCAGTAACTCCCATCCCATAACCTATTACAAGCGCATTTTCCGGGTTCTTAACCAGCAGATACGGAAGATAGCCTAACAACCCATTCACCCGGCGATCCTTGCGTGTGGTATAGGCAGAATTGTGACCGTTAATGTTCAGGGCCAGATAATCCTCATCATACGGATAATGGCGCACAGTCACAGTTGCACCTACCCCTTCGTCATAAAAAACGATCTTGTCATAATGCTGGCCAAAAAAAGTCTTTTTATAATCCAGTTGATCCCACCAGGTAAAATAGTAACGGCTCGGCATCAGCACCGTCAGGACAACAACCAGCAAGATAGAAGTAATGGTAACGGTTATCTTGCGCGCCGGGGAAAGAACCGGATGGAAAAGAATAATGAGCAATCCGATGAACACGTTGATAAAAACGACCAGCAGGAAAGAATGAACGACCCCCAGGACAGGTATCAATATAAAACCCGCCACAAAAGAACCGATAATAGATCCCACGGTATCCATAAAACCTATCACGCCCATTCCTTTCCCCAAATGCCGGATATTATCATTATATAATTTACTGACAATAGGATAGGTAAAACCCATCAGGGTAGTCGGCAAAGAAAGCATAACAAAAAAGATAATATACTCTTTTCCGGCTGTCTGCATCCAGGTATCCACCAAAGACAGGCTATGACTCACCCTGGGTGCGATAAAAGCAAAAAGGAAGATCAGTGCAACAGATACCAGACCGATAAGGATTTCGATATATCCCAGCAGCGACAACAGGTTTTTCATCCTGTCAATCCATTTATTGATCAGGAAACTACCCAGTGAAAGACCGAAAATAAAGCTTATCACAATGGTACTGGAGAAATAGACAGTTTTATCAAACGAAAAGTCTATCAGAATACGGGCCCAGATCACTTCATAGGCCAGCGTGGTGAATCCCTCGATGGCAAATACCCATAAGACCAGACGAACGAGAGAACGGGGTAATGAATAAACAATTCTCTCCGCAGAAGTTTTTTCTAAGACAGACTCCTGCACCGCCGATTCCTCTTCATCCACTTCCTTATAACCCAGTTTCTTTGACAAGGTCAATGCTGTGACCGCATTGGCAAGATTAAAGGCAGCAGCAATATACAATGAAGCGATGACCCCAAACAAACGAATGATAAAGAATCCGGCAATAAAACCACCCAGCACGGCACCCAGGTTATTCACGGCATAGAGACTGCTTACTTTTTGTCCCACTTCGCTCAGACGACGAACAAAGTACTTGATGATTACCGGCAGGGTACCTCCCATCAGGGTGGTAGGTACCAACAAAAAGAAGAACGCAAAAAAGAACCGGACAAGCTGAAGGCGATATTCATGAATTTCAGTGTTTGCCCCGATGGCAGTATATAAACTCACCAACCCCTTGAAGAGGAATGGAAAAAACACGGCAAACAGTCCGATACCCAACTCCAGGAAAGCAAACAGCCTCAACGGGTTTTTGATCCTGTCAGCCATGCTCCCGAACAAAATACTTCCCAGGGCAAGCCCTCCCATGAAAGCCGCCAGCACAGTCGCCATCGAGTAAGCATGGATACCAAAAACCTGGGCAAACTTCCGGATCCATATCACCTGATAGATCAATGCACTGATCCCTGAAAACAACAATATTGCATACAGGGTAAACTGCCATTTTCCCAAACCGACAGCTACAGATAGTTCCTTTTGTTTTCTCATATCACTGGTATTTAAAAGTGATTTAAATATAATTATTAAGTTTATTGTACCATGTTTTTTTCAGGATGATCACGCCTGCCACGATAAAGATCAGACAAAACAAACTCCAGTGCCATTGTTTCAACACCAACACGATGGGGAAGGCGATCAAAGCGGTTTGTACCATGATCCCGACTGAAACATTGAACATATCCCTTAAAAAATCCCTGTTTTTTCTGACAGAAGGATCTTCTGCCGCCACTTTCGCATGCACAGGATTCCAGAACCCCCAGGGTCTTACCCTGGTGTAAAATTCTTTCAGTACTTTCTCCTCCACGGGAGGATAGGCATAGGTGCCGGCAATGCTGGCTATCAGGGATATTAACAACAAAACAGGAAAAAAATACAATAATACGATATCTTTCGGCACACCCGGCATCAACGAAGGTAAAGCGTAGGGGGCGATGAGGGCCACAGTGATCCCGGCCACCATACCCCAGAAATATCCCTGGGCATTGAACCGCCACCAGTACCATTTCAGGATATTGGCAGCAGTATATCCGCCCCACAGACCGGAGACCAGCCATTGCAGGATGCTATTTATATTACGGAAAAGAAAGCCTAATATCACACTGACAAGGATCAGCACAAGCCCGGTGGAATAGGACCAGATCCTCAGCTCCCATCCTCTGGCTTTGGGCCGCACATATTTAAGGAC
>WFSC01000232.1 GCA_015486185.1 Bacteroidales bacterium
CTGACAGCCTTCGATCACGGGATCATTCATTTTGATTTGGCCAACAACTATGGTCCGCCTCCGGGCAGTGCCGAAGAAAATTTTGGCAAGATCCTCAAACACGATCTGGCGCCTTACAGGGATGAGCTGATCATCTCTACCAAAGCAGGTTACCGCATGTGGGACGGTCCTTACGGGGAATGGGGTTCCAGAAAATATCTGCTGGCCAGCCTCGACCAGAGCCTGAAAAGAATGGGGTTGGAATACGTAGATATTTTTTACTCCCACCGCTTTGACCCCGACACGCCCCTGGAAGAAACCATGGGAGCACTGGCACATGCCGTAAAACAAGGGAAAGCCATCTATGCCGGCATATCCAACTATGATCCGGACACCACCCGCCGGGCTACCGGGATCCTGGATTCGCTGGGAACGCCCTGTGTGATCCACCAGGCCCGTTACTCCATGCTCGACCGGTGGGTGGAAAAAGAACTGCTCCATGTACTCGATGAAAAAGGCATCGGCTGCATCGCTTTCTCACCCCTGGCACAGGGACTGCTTACCAATAAATACCTGAAGGATATCCCTGAAAACTCCAGGGCGGCCAGCCCCTATGGATTCCTCCAGAAATCAGCCATTACTCCTTCGCTCGTTGCCGTGTTGAACAAACTGAACAACCTGGCGGCCGAAAGAGGTCAAAGCCTGGCACAAATGGCCCTGGCCTGGGATCTGAAAGATCCGCGAATCACCTCTGTACTTATTGGCGCCCGTAATAAGGAACAACTGCTGGATTCTTTGAAATGTATAGAAAATACTGATTTTACGGTAGAAGAACTAAACCTGATAGACCAATATCTGGCCGAACTGTAAGAACGTTGATCGATGATCGGTGATCGTTGAACAAAAGAAAAAAAGAATTTATTCTGCGTAAATCTGCGTGATCAGCGCGAGACGCATAAAGAGATAGTGTATTACAGAGCTTTTCCTATTTTTCTTCTGTATTGTTCCACTTCCCAGTGATCCAGAAAATCGATATCATCTTCAGACAGGGGATGAGGGCCGCCAAAAACATCCGTGTATTTGCTTATTTTCATAAAATCTTCAAAGACATCCAGTACGATCCTTGCAGAAGATTCCGTATCCCCCAGTCCGATGAGTCCATAACCTTTTATCAAAATAACTTTCGGCTCTTTTTTATATTTTCTCCTGTAATCTTCAAACTCTTTTTCCAGACTTTTAAGGATCGCATCAATATCCTCTTCACCTATGTAAATGTAAGATGATCCGCAATATACAACGATATCCGGAGTAAACGGTTTCGCAATCCCGCCGAATGATTCCGGGCTCCCGTAGAAAAACCGGTGCAGGGTATTGTGGCGGTACAATACCTTTTTCCCTCGGGATAACTTCCGGATCTTATTCAGGATCAATGGCATTTTTTCCGGTAAGGGCAGCTCTTCCTCCTTCTCAACATTGACCAGTTCCTTCAATGTTCCCATCACCTTCTCATACTGTTGCCTGATCTCTTCCGTACTCATACCGCTGACAAAGATGCCATGGTTACGCAGGAAAATAAGTTGCGGATCCATACCATGTTTGATCCGGTATTCTTTGAGTGCATCCTTCATCTTTATGAAAAGGGAATAACCGGCACCGTGATCGCCGAACAATGCTTTTTCCCCGAACAGCTCTTTTGTTTTCTCCTTAGCCTGTTGAGCGCACATCAGCACATTGACAAGTGTGGGATGGGTATGCACCACAAAAGGGTATTCGATCAGGTCATGCAGGGAAGTCTCTACCGAAGGACGCTTGCCTTTTTCAGGATAAACGCGTGCTGCCATCAGGTCTTCTTTCACCTCCTCTTCCCGTTTGTGAACATCCCCGCTGTATTTCTTCCGGCCAACTATTTTCAGTTTATCCCTGTATAGCTGTACAAAACCATCTTCCGTGATGTTTGCCATCGCCACTCCACTGGCTTTCACCCAGATAAAACGATCATCCTTGTAAGATGTGTTCCCCCCGCCGGCGATCACATAATCCGGATCACCCCCATAATATCTTGAAATAGAAACAAGCTGCTTTAATTCTTTTTGCATAATCCATAATTTTAAATACTCTCTTTCTTTTTCCCCAGCAAAGGAGTAGCGCCGATAAACCATATAATGGTTCCTGCAAACACCCAGGTTTTCATACTCTGTTCGGTCATCGCTCCGGAGTAACACAACCAGGCAGGGACCAACGTTAGGAACAGTCCTGCAAATGCAAGTATTTTATAAATGATCTTCATAATCAATATAAACCGTAAATTAACAATTTCTTATCATTTTGTTATTACCATGTCATTTTTTTGATAGATCTTACTAAAAAGGATATATAACATCCCTGCCAGGATCCATACCGGTGCAGGCAGGAAGAAAAGATCAATGTGCAGCCATAGATTGGCTGCCAGGGCAGCTCCCAGCATCAGGAACCAGGACCAGGCAGCCGCCTGGTTAAAAAGCAGTCTTTTTCGCTCGGCATACTCATCCATCATGCCCATCTTCGGAAGCAGATAGTAATCAACAAAGATCACGGCACCCATAGGCACAAGGATGAGGCCATAGAGTGCCACAAAATCGAGCAGACGCATTACCAGCGCCGGGAACAATGCTGCCACGGTAGTTACCAGGCCCGCCACCAGTGTCACTTTCCAGCGGCTCCAACCCGAGGCCACCTGCAGGGCCATACCGGCACGATAGAGCGTCGGGTTGGCTGTTGTCCATCCGGCGATCACCACGGCCACAGCACCGGAAAGGCCTATCGCCTCCCAGGCCACCACCCCAGGAGCAGCCGAATGGGCAGCAGCATACAGGATACCGGAAGCGATCCAGGCAACATAGTGACCCAGGAACATGCCGACAGCAGAGGCAAAACCATACGTCCATTTTTTTGCATACCGCAGAATCGTCAGATCAGACATGCCCAGGTGCATCGCCGCATTCGCCAGCCAGGTAAAAAAGATCACATGCCAGATCGTAAACTGTGACTGTCCCTGAACAGCTACACCTGTCCATATTTTTGTACGGGCAACCTCCCAAAAGTTATGAGCACCTGGAACGATCCCCAATTTCGGAAAAACAGCTATAGCTGCCGCAACAAAGATCAGGAACATCCAGGGGGCAGAAACTTTTGAAAAACGGGCCAGGGCATCAAAACCCAGAATAGCCATGGTGGTGATAACCGCACCTACGGCAAAGACCGTAACCACCCAGCCAATACTGTTAGGTAACATGTCCGAGAGGGTGGGCATGGTAATATGAAAAGGAATGCCCACAGCCGTAGCAGAAACAGCTACCATGGCCCCTGCCAGAAAACAGAACATCAGGGCATTTACAATATTATATATAAAAACCAGTACGGGACCGGCGATCTTTTTCAACTGCCAGTACAGCGACAACCTTTTCTTTACGGCTATGGGCGCCGTGATAAAAGCCCAACTGAAAACAGCCAGGATATTCCCGATCAACCCGCCAATGAACATATCTGTTACCGTTACACCATGGGCCACGAACAGCATCCCAATGACAAACTCGGTGCCGGCAACATGTTCGCCCGCATACATCCCCAGGAAATTCCCGATACCCTGAAGCTTATTCTCCGTTACCGGCTCCCTGTCAAACTCATACAAGGCATCCAGTCGCTGGGAAAGAGTAGCTGCTTTGCTCATATCTTATCTTTTGGCACGCTAAATTAAAATAAATTGACGGAATTTTTTATTTTTCTCTGCATAATAAATTTTCCTCCCGGCACCCGGAAACAAGGAATAAGTAAACTTTATTAAGCATTTGCGCAAATGATTTATTAATATCTTTATAATATACAAAACAAAGATTTAAAATCTACGTAGGCACCTACGTAGATTTTTGGTTATATTCTAATTTAAGCATCATCATGCAAAATAGAGTAAAACCTACTTGTAACTTGTTGTCTGTCACATAAAATCCAAATTACAAGCACCAAATAACAAATAATATTCAATTCCCAATAATCAATTTTTAAAAATATTTGGTTATTGATTGGTAATTGAATATTGGAATTTATTTGGAATTTGGAGATTGATGATTGGAACTTATAATATATCAATAATATAGCGCAGTATTTGTAATGAATATTTATGATAAATATATCTATCATAACATAGCGATATCTTTAAATATATCATATCATAATAAATCCATTATGATTATTCATTAACACAACACACTGTCTCCGCGGTCTTTGCGTTGACAACTTTGTGACCTCTGCGTGAAAACATTTAAATAAATTTTTCTATTTTCAGAACATCATGTTCTCTGTAAAGATATCCTGAAAATCCGGATTGGTTTCCAGGGACAGATGGGTAGTCTTTTGCAGGATATCCATTATCCTGTCATGATTTTCAAAAAGCGACATCTTAGCCCCGAGCAGGGCGGTATTTCCCATCTTGATGATCTTCTCCTCCGGATACTTCAGCAAACCAATGCGTTGCGTGTTTTTCAGATCAATGAACGTACCGAAGGCGCCGGAGATATATACATTTTTTATCTCTTCCGGCCGGTATCCCAGTGATTCTCTCAGTATCTGCAGTCCGGTAGCTATAGCCCCCTTGGCCAGTTGCAGCTCCCTGATATCCCTTTGCGTAAGATATACCTCCGGCGTCAAAGGGATTCGGTCCTCATCACCGGAAATTTTCCCGCCTGCATCAATCTTCCCTGTTTCGAGCAACACGGCCACCGCATCGATCAGTCCGCTGCCACAGATTCCTTTGGCCTGTTCGTTTCCAATGACATGGGTTTTGACCTTTCCTTCCTCCAGGTTTACCGATGATATGGCTCCGGTGGCAGCCCGCATGCCCATGTCTATGTTGGTACCTTCAAAAGCAGGTCCTGCTGCCGTGGAAGCACACAGTATCTTTTCCCGGTTTCCCACCACGATCTCACCGTTGGTACCCAGATCCACCAGGATCAATGGTTCCGGACTCTCCGCCATCCCTGTAGCAAGGATACCGGCGAGTATATCACTGCCTACAAAACTTCCCAGAACGGGCAGAAAAACGATATCCGTGTGATCCTGTGTTTTTAGCTCAAGTTCCTCAATCGTAAAATGGCAGGCATCTCTGTTTTTTGCCATAAAAGGATAAGCTGACAAAGGTGTCAGATCGAAACCACAGAACAGATGATGCATCACCGTATTCCCCACCAGCACGATCTTTTCGGGAGCAACACCTCCGGCCCTGCGTATCAGGCGGTTTACCATCGTGGCAAATTTTTTTCTGATAAGCCGCGTCAGCTCCTCCCTGCCTTTTTGTAATACAGCATATTCTATACGCGAGACCACATCCGCTCCATAACGGGCCTGTGGGTTTACCGCCGTTTCCACACCGGTAACTTCCCCGGCCTTCAGATCGATAAGCTGGGTAACCAGGGTGGTAGTTCCAACATCAAAGGCAATACCATAACCTTCACGAGGTTGAAAATGGAACGGGGTACTGTCGGCGAGGATGAAAGTCTCAAACTGCCCAATCTCAAGGGTTACATCACCGGTCACATGACTCTGACAAGCCAGTCGCCAGGAGGTATCATCAATATTGAGTTTTTTAAGTAGTTGCCTGTGGTGTTCATCAAAGGAAACATCCCCTTCCAGCACCTTCACCCGGCAACCTCCGCATATTCCCTTCCCTCCGCAGGGAAACTCCACCCCATACGAAAACAACACATCTTTCAGCGGAGTCCCCTCCGGAACTTCAACCTTTTTTCCAAGAGGCTCCAGTCGAACGGTACAATGGCGTTTCATTTATTAAGTATGGAGTGTGGAGTAAAGAGCTACGCTCCCTGCGAATCCCAAACCACAACTATGAACTATAAACTATAAACTATGAACTATAAACTATGAACTATGAACTATGAACTATGAACTAATGAACCAACGAATCGAGATACGCTGTGGCTCCCTGCGGATCCGGCGAATAAAAGTCGGCACCGATCTTGTCACAGTACTCCTGTGTCAGGGGAGCTCCACCCACCATCACAATGGTCTCAGGGTTCAAGGCCTTGATCTTTTCCGTGATCCCTTTCATATTCACCATGGTTGTTGTCAGCAGGGCCGACATACCGACAATAGCACCGGGATTTTCTTCCAGGGCAGCCTTGAATTTCTCAAAAGGCGTATCGGCGCCCAGATCGACCACTTTCCAGCCTGCTCCTTCCACCATCATAGCCACCAGGTTTTTCCCGATATCATGGAGATCTCCCTGCACCGTACCCATTATGACCGTCCCTTTTTGTTTCACAGAGCCTGATTTGAAGAAAGGCTGAATATGCTTCATAGCCGCTTTCATGGCTTTGGCAGCCATCAGCATTTCAGGTACAAAAGCACGTCCCGCACTGAAATCCTCACCGATCAGGTGCATCCCTTTGATCAATGCTTTTTGTAATACCTCATCGGGGGAAAAACCCATCTTTAATGCTTCGGCTGTCAGCTCATCCGCACCATCCTGACCTTTCAGATCGGGCGGATAAGGAGAATTTTTATCAGCCTTACCTCTTTTTACTGCTATCGTCAGTTTTTCAAGAATATCTTCCATAACAATCCATATTAACTTTTATCGCAGCCTCAAATATAAATATATTTTTTTTCACGCATGTCACTGAGCATCCCTTTGTATTCTAAATGCATATTTTTTATCGAATCTCCTTCACTCCCCTCTCTATTCCCTCATTCTATCATTCACTCATTCTATCATTCACTCATTCACTCATTCACTCATTCACCCATTCACTCATTTCTCCACCCAGTCCACTGTAAATTTCCGGAATCGTATCGTCTGATAATGGTCAGCTTCATATAGCAGTCCGATTTGCCTGTCTGTCATCTCCGTCATGCAC
>WFSC01000233.1 GCA_015486185.1 Bacteroidales bacterium
GCAACAAAAGCATCATCGTAGTCCACGTTCAGAATGGCTGCTGCAATGACGGATTTATTGACTATAAAAAAATCTCTGCGCAGATAAACGGAAATTACCGGATCAATAACAGTCCGGTCGTCACCATCACCGTATCCAATGCCACCGGGACCTGACAGCCAGGATGAATCATTGAAGTCCGGTTGCATCCAGTCGGCAGGAGGCTCCATGGTCCCCGGAAAGTATCTCCAGGTATCACTTGCAAAAACAACGGTCTCCCAATGATCAACGGGGGATGATTGTCCTTTTCCCTCCGCCCCGGATAACAGGCAAAACAGAAATAATGACAGTATGGCTAATTTCATCTTCCAGGTCTTCTTTATCAGTATTTTGCCATCCGGTCCATGTCGCGTTTGGCGTCACGCCGTTTGATCTCTTCACGCCGGTCGTATTCTTTCTTTCCACGGGCCAGTGCGATTTCTACCTTGGCCAGTCCATGGTCGTTAATGAAAAGCCGGGTAACTACAATGGTGAATCCCCGCTCATTTACTTTTTTCTCCAGTCGTTTCAACTCCTGCCTTTTCAACAGCAGCTTGCGGTCACGATCCGGGTCATGGTTTGTGTAAGTACCCCATTCATACTCGGCGATGTGCATATTCTTTACCCACAGTTCATGATCACGAAAAAAGCAATAAGCATCGGTCAGGCTCACCCGTCCCATACGGATGGATTTGATTTCCGTCCCGGTAAGCTGTATTCCCGCAATGAACTTTTCAATAAATTCATAGAGAAACGATGCCTTTTTGTTCCGTATTTCAATTTTTTTATTGATCATGCCGACAAAAATAAGGAATAAAATCGGCAATATCCCGCAAAACTTATGCCACTGGGATAAAAACAGGAAACCTACCGGGGATGATGTCAGAATAAGGAAGAAATTGTATCTTTACTAAAAGATTGTTTCGTTTTCAAATAAAGAAATTATCATTATGAGTGTAAAGAAAATAGTTACCATTATTTTACTGGCAGCCTCTTTTATTGTGCTGGCTGTTTTTATTGCCCAGAACAACCAGCCGGTGACCATCCGGTTCCTGAAGTGGCCTTATCACAGCCAGTCGGGGCTGATCGTACTTTTCTCTTTTCTGGCAGGTGTTTTCGTCTCTATGCTGATCTGGTTGTTTTCACTTGTATTCAGGAAGCGGCTTAAGGGAGAAAAGAAAAAAACTGTTCCTGCGGATGCAGTGATGGAAGAGGATCTGGAGCCGAAGACAGAGGAAAATGATCGGGAAAATGAAATATAGGAATACGAGAAACTATTATACCTGAATGAGAAAAAACCGGGATATCAACCTGATCGTTATCACCGGGCCCACAGCTACCGGAAAAACCCGCGTAGGAGCAATGCTGGCTCACAGGATCGGCGGAGAGGTGATCAGCGGGGATTCGCGTCAGGTGTATCGGGGGATGGATATAGGAACCGGGAAGGACCTGCAGGATTTTATTGTGGAAGGGAAACAGGTGCCCTGTCATCTGATCGATATCCGGGAGCCGGGATATAAATATAATGTCTTTGAGTTTCAACAGGATTTTGTAAAGGCTTTTGAGGATATTCACCGTCGTAACAAAATGCCGGTACTGGTTGGTGGTACAGGACTGTATATCGAGGCGGTGCTGCGGGGCTACCGGCTGATCAGGGTTCCGGCGGATATGGAATACCGCACTTCACTCAAAGATAAATCGATGGAAGAACTGGCTGGTATGTTGGCTTCCTATAAAAAACTGCATAATATTACCGACCTCGATACGAGAAAAAGAGTGATCAGAGCATTGGAGATCGAGCATTACTATGCTGCTCATCCGGATGTGGATACCGGCTTTCCGGAGATCAACCCTCTGGTGTTCGGGATCAGTGTTGATCGCGAAACACGGCGTGCCAATATTTCACACAGGCTGCATCAAAGGCTGAAAGATGGCATGATCGAAGAGGTAGAAAACCTGGTAAATAAGGGGATCTCATATGACACATTGATGTATTACGGTCTGGAATACAAGTATATTGCCCTTTATCTGAAAGGTGAACTTACACGGGACGAAATGGTCAAAAAACTGGAGACAGCCATCCATCAGTTTGCCAAGCGGCAGATGACCTGGTTTCGGGGTATGGAACGCCGGGGAACAAAGATCTACTGGATTGATGGTAACCTGGATATGAAGAAAAAGCTACAACTTATCATGGAGAAGATTGCCGGTCATCCGTCCTGAATCCTTTATAGTCCTGAATCCTTTATAGAAACAGAGTAACTAAGCTGGTTCAACGGTCAACGATCATCGGTCAGCCTTTACTTCAGCCACTTGTCCAGCCAGCCAAAAAATTCCCGTTGCCACAGGATGGCATCCTGGGGTTTGGAGACGAAATGTGTTTCATCTGGAAATACCAGCAGTTTAGCCGGAATATTACGCAATCGGGCTGCTCCGAAAGCTTCCAGTGCCTGGGTATAGGGGATGCGGAAATCCTTTTCTCCCGTGATGATCAGGATGGGTGTATCCCAGTTCTGCACTGCTTTATGGGGTGATGTGGCATAAGATCGTTGTGCAATTTTGTTGGTTTTATCCCAATAGGGCCCCCCAAGATCATGATTAACAAAAAATGTTTCATCGGTGGCTGTGTACATACTTTCAAAGTCAAAGATACCGCAATGGGCAATAAACACCTTGAAACGTTTCTGATGATGTCCGGCCAGCCAGAAGATGGAAAAGCCACCGTAGCTGGCTCCAACAGCACCTAGCCTGTTTTCGTCGATATAGGGTTCCTTTTTCAGGGCATCGATAGCGCTGAGGTAGACTTTCATGTTCTGTCCGCCATAATCGCCGGAGATCTCTGCATTCCATGCCTGGCCAAAGGTAGGCAGTCCCCGTCGGTTGGGGGCTACGATGATATAATCGTGGGCTGCCATGATCTGAAAGTTCCACCGGTAGCTCCAGAACTGGCTGACTGCACTTTGTGGTCCCCCCTGGCAATAAAGAAGGGCGGGATAGACCTTTGTTGAATCAAAACCGGGCGGATAGATGACCCAGACCAATTCTTCCTTATTGTCAGTAGTCTTAACCCAGCGTTTTCGTACCTCGCCCAGGTGTATCTTGTCGTAGATATGTTTGTTTACGAAAGTGATCTGTTCATATTTCCCCGTAGCAGGATCGGTGGAGAAGATCTCAGGCGCCATGGACATGCTCATCATTTCCCCGATGATCCGGTCTCCCGACAGGGCAATGGTGGTGAAGTTATGATCACCCCTGGTTATCCGGGATATTTTTCCTGAGGCCACGTCCAACACAAAATATTGATAGGTAGCATGGATACCACTGATAAAGTAGATATTCTTGCCATCTCTGCTCCATACCATACTGCCGGCATTCTGGTCAAATCCGGTGGTCATGTCCCTGGCCGTTCCGGTTGTCATATCATAGATCATCAGCCTGTTTTTATCCGACTCATAACCGGGTGTCGCCATACTCTGATAAGCAATTCTTTTTCCGTCAGGAGACCAAACGGGATATTTATCATAACCGGGATTGGTTGTGGTAATATCCGTTGTTTCACTCTTATCCGTATTATACAGGTAGATATCGGAATTGGTGCTCAAAGCGTAGGCGCGGCCTTTTAATTTTTTGCAGGTATAGGCCACAACCTTTCCGTCCGGACTCCAGGCAATCTCGGCATCATCAAACCAGGGCGAAAGAGGGGCGTCATAAGGTTCACCTTCCATAATGTCTTTTTCTCCGGAGATCTTTCCATCCTGGTACCGGGCTACAAAAATATGACTGTATGCCCCGTCTTCCCAATGATCCCAGTGTCTGTACATAAGGTCATTGATGATGTGCACGTTTGCCAGCGGCAGATCGGGGTAAATTTCTTCCGTGGTTTTGTCGATTTGAACATCATGTGTGTACCAGAGCTTGTCGCCGGTGGGAGCATAGCCAAAGGCATTGATGCCTCCCTTTACCGATGTTATCTGGTGGGGGAGTGTCCCATCCGGATTACATTCCCATAACTGCATTTTTCCGTTTTCATCTGACAGGTAGCCGATACGATTATTGCCGGGTACCCAACGGGCATGTGTCCGGTGTCCGTTGCCGTGAGTGATCTGTTTAATATCGCCACCGCCGGCCGGGACGGAATAGATATGGGTCTGACTTTGGTTGAGCTTGGCATCATATTGCGTGATGCTAAAAAGAATGGTTTTACCGTCAGGAGATACCTGAGGGTCGGAAATACGCCAAAACTTCCACATGATCTCTGCAGTCAGCCGGCCTCCGGAAATTTCCCTTGGTGTCAGGGGACGGGTGAAAGCAGTCTGTTCTGTGGTGTTCTTTTCCGGGGACCTGTTACATCCCGCTGCCACCAGCACCAGGATGAAAGGAATAAAAAGTTTTTTCATGATTTGTTACTTTATGTTAAGATACAAGAATCAAGAGCCAGGAAACAAGTAGATGAAATTCCAATGACTAAAATCCCAAATTCCAAATAATATCCAATACTCAATATTGTCAAATCTCAAACAACCAGTAACTATGAACCAGTAACTATGAACCAGGAACCAGGAACCAGGAACCGGGAACTAAAATCCTTTTTACTTTGATCTTTAACCTTTAAGCTTTAGCCTTTGAGCTTTTCATTTTTCTTCCTCTTTCCGGTAGGCTTCCACAATCTTTTCTTTCAGTTCTTCCAACAGTTCAGGATTGTCGGCCAGTAGTTTACGTACGGTCTCCCGTCCCTGTCCCAGGCGGGTATCTCCGTAGCTAAACCATGATCCGCTTTTCTGGATAATTCCCTTTTCCACACCCAGATCGATCACTTCGCCCGTAAGGGAGATGCCTTCTCCGTACATGATATCAAACTCAGCTTTCCGGAAGGGTGGTGCCAGTTTGTTCTTAACCACTTTGACGCGGGTTCTGTTACCCATGATGTTTTCGCCTTCTTTTATCTGGCCGATACGCCGGATATCCAGACGAACGCTGGCATAAAACTTCAGGGCATTCCCTCCGGTGGTGGTTTCGGGATTACCAAACATTACACCAATTTTTTCCCGCAATTGGTTGATGAACATGCAACAGGTGTTGGTTTTACTGATGTTGGAAGTTAGCTTACGCAAGGCCTGTGACATCAACCTTGCCTGAAGCCCCATACTGGAATCTCCCATCTCCCCCTCGATCTCGGCCCGGGGGGTAAGGGCAGCCACAGAGTCTATAACCACGATGTCAATGGCCCCCGAACGGATCAGATGGTCGGTGATCTCCAGGGCCTGCTCTCCGTTGTCGGGCTGTGATATAAGCAGGTTTTCCGTGTCAACGCCTAGATTTTTAGCATAAAAGCGGTCAAATGCATGTTCAGCGTCAATGAAAGCGGCAATGCCCCCTGCCTTTTGGGCATTGGCAATGGCATGCAGGGCCAGGGTCGTTTTTCCCGAAGATTCAGGTCCGAAGATCTCAACTACCCGTCCCCGGGGATATCCTCCTATACCCAGTGCCATATCCAAAGCTATAGATCCCGATGAAATGGACGGGATATCAACAATGGCATGATCTCCAAGTTTCATGATGGTACCCCGCCCAAAACCTTTTTCTATTTTATCAATCGTCAGTTGCAGGGCTTTCATTTTTTCCTTGCTGATGTTTGTTTCTTTCTTTTCCTTATCCATATTTATTCGTTTATAATTATAGTTTTTTCTTTTTACTCAACTTCCTAACCTGCCAGTTTACAGAACAAATAAATAAAAAATTTTATTCTTCCATAGCATCCAGTATCTGCTTTGTATGTTCTTTCGTTTTGACTTTGGTAAAGATCTTCATGATCTTCCCTTCTTCATCAATTATGAAGGTTGTTCTGTAAACACCCATGTATGTTCTCCCGTAGTTTTTCTTTTCTCCCCAAACGCCGTAATTGCTCAGTATCTTTTTCTCCGGATCGGCAATGAGGGGAAAGGGCAGATTAAACTTTCCGGAAAAACGCTTATGTGAGTTGAGGCTATCGGGACTGATGCCTGTGATGGCATAACCTTTTTCCAAAAAAACCTGGTAGTGGTCTCTCAGGTCACAGGCTTCGGCTGTACATCCGGGGGTATTATCCTTCGGATAAAAATACAGGATCAGTTTTTTCCCTCTGAAGTCAGATAATTTGATGGTATTCTCATGTTGATCAGTGCCTTCAAACGGTGGAGCACTGTCTCCTTCTTTCAAATGTGTCATAATAAATGTTTTCTTTGAGATTTCAGGTAAAATTACGAAGTTTACATGAAATTTAAAGTAAAAAGGATTCGAACTTTTCAGTCGGTTATGAACAATTATGGGAAGTAAAAAATTTATATTACTACTGTACTGTTAAACAGTAAGTTAAGTAAATAAGAATTGAATAGAATGGGACGAAAATATTTGTTGGCTTGTATTATTCTGGTGTTATTGGTGCCGGGTTTTTCTGTAAAAGCCCAGAAAATCCGACAGTCATCTCTCGAAGGAGAGTCAAAAGGATACTTTGAAAAAAAGGATTACGTAAAAGCCCTGGATGGGTATAACAGGTTGTTGTCATCGTTTCCCAAAGATCCCTGGTATAATTATTATACAGGAGTCTGCCTGACCGAATTGAACCAGGAGCCGGAAAAAGCTATTTACCGGCTAAAGACAGCTTCTATTGGGAAGAATATTCCGATGAATGTGCTTTTTTATCTTGGTAAAGCCAATTACCAGGCCGGCCATTATCAGGAAGCAATTAATTATTTTATCCGTTTCCGGGACCGCTCCGGTGTGGCAGATGCCAGGTCTTATCATGTGAATAAGTGGATTACCCAGTGTCATATGTATCTGGATAACCCGCAAGGTCATGCTGCGGCAAAAGGAGAAGCGACTACGATCGCTGAAACAAACAGTTATCAGAACGTGGCAGCCCGGGCTTTGAAGTATCAGCATATGGCCGATTCCGTGAGGGAAATTATCTACTTGAAAGAGAATAGAATGCGTTCTGCCGTGGATGACGAAAGAACAACACTGCAGAAAGATATTGCCCGAATGAACAGACAAGTTGAGCAATACCAGCGTGAAGCAGATAAGGATTTTTTGCTGGTACGGGAATATGAAAAAAAGGGGAATATGAACTCGCCGGTTACGGCTCAAAATTATCAGGCCGGACAGGATGAGACGCAGGTATTATCACCTAATGTTCAACTGACTGGTAAGGGTCCTTCTCCGTTTCTTGAGCTTACAGGAGATGATTTTTATAAAAATCCCGGTTTCAGAAAAATATTTTCTCAACAGGATATTCAGCTATTGGACCAATACCATTCTCTGAACCTGGAAGGAAATCATTATATGAAAGATGCATGGAACGATGAAAGGGAGATAGGACGGCAACAGATGATCATCAATACATCTTCCGCTAAAGGGAAAAGAAGAAAGGCGCAACAACAGATCGATAAGCTGGAAGAACAGAAAAAAGCAAAACGGCTGAAAGCGGTTCAATTATTTCAACAGGCAAATGACGGGGAATATGCACTAAATAACAAATATATTGAGTCATTGGTGCAATTGCCAAACCTTGATAATGCACGTAAAAAGCAAGGGGAAAGATACCGGAAGGAAGCAGGCAAAAGTCATAATAAAGCATTGATATTAAGAGATAAAGCCGCTAAATATATGAATTATAGTAATAAATACGGATTATTAATGGAAGCAAATGCCTATGAGCTTACGGCCCTGGATAACCAGCGTAAGGCACTGGTCACCTATGCAGGGCTGATGCCTGCAAGTGCGGAAAGGGATATGGTGCATGC
>WFSC01000234.1 GCA_015486185.1 Bacteroidales bacterium
AATAATGAAAAAGAATCAACCTGGACATCCAACGTAGCCATGTCCGGCGACCTCATTCATTGGATCAAATATCCGGGAAATCCTGTCGTCGATGATAACCATTCCAGTCCGATTCTTGTCTTTGACGGCAAGCAGTACCGCCTCTATACCATGCATGCTGCCGTATGGCTCTATCTGCCGTATCAGGATATTGTGAAATGAAAGGATAACACTCAGCTTATTTACGGTTCTCCTTACGATTTACGGAACCGGAACAGGGAAAACAAATGGGACCTGGTAAGCAAAGCTTTAATAAAAGCCCTGAACGAAAACAACAGGTTTTGTTTGGTCTGGCACCTTATGGAAATAAAATACCGGAAGGAATTTTATAATAGTCTCTATAAAACCTGATATAGGCTTTCAGCTTTTCCAGATAACCTTCCATATCCAGCAATTGCTCATCATAGATCAAATAGGTCATATCCGGTCTTCTGTTGGCAAAATGCCTGGCCCGGTCCTGCTGCCAGAAATAACTTTTATCTTTTGTGGACATCCCTTTGGGGAGTCTGGTTTTTCCCCAGGTGCTTACCAGATCGTCAAATACCGAATCTCTTCTTTCCAGACTTTTTTCAATGATCCGTTGTGCAGCCAGCAAGCTGTTACAGGCTTCTTCATGGCTTAGGAAAGTAAGGCTGTTGGCTTTGGCTATCGCATGCTCCAATGCGGAAAGATCCATATATGTCAGCGCCGTATGTCGGATCAGGACCGCGATGGTCCGGAAAATGTCAAAATCGTATAGGTGCCTTTCTGCCAGCTTCCTGTTACTCTCTATAATGTGCAGGGCTCTCTCCATTTTCTGTATTTCATTCCCGGAACGGTAAATCATTGTTTTGTATTCCGTATTCCAGTAGGGATCAAATTCCATGATCTGACCTCTCGGCAGGTCCGGAAGATGTGTTTTACCGATCTCACCATAGTGCCATACATTGCGCTCAAAGGTGGACATAAAATAATACGCTCCTTCATTCAGCAAATAAAAAAGCTCATCCATATCCATCACGGAGTCACCGTAGTAATTCCTGAAAAAAGATTCCCTGAACTCCTGCAGAGTGGGTTTGCTTCCACTCCATGAATATTCTGCAGCATTGATAAAATGGAGCATCCACATCTGGTTATGCAGCCCGGCATCATCCCAGGAGGTGCTGATCATGCCGTCATAGGCTCCGGAAAGGGCAGAAGTGCTCAGCAGGTCATAGGAATTTTCAAGAGAGCCATGCTTTTTTTTATCATCGCGGATCCTGTAGAAATAGGGCAGGAACAAAGCTTCTGTCCCCGGATTGGGATCGTAGGCAAAAACCTCAAAACCCTCCGATCTGGCTTTCCGGGCATAATGAAAATCAGGCGTTTCATAACGGTAACTCTCCGTCAATACCAAACCTTTCACGGGCATGATCTTTTGAGGAACAGCAGGCCCCCTCTCCCATTGCATGGGTCTTTCCCATACCATGACTTTTCGTCCTTCGGCCTGAAGATGTTCGGCTGCCTTGTTAACAAACATCTGATAAAGCCCACTTTTCCCGATCTCTTTGGCTTTCTCCTTACATTGTTCACAACTCCCCAGCTCATACGTCTCATCCGACCCGATGTGGATATATTCAGACCCCGGTGTAGCTCTGATGGCATCATCCCACAGATCAAAAAGCAATTGATAAGTACCTTTATTAAGCGGGCAAAATTCCCAGTTGGAAGCCCTGATTTCCCTCAATCCTTCATACCGGGGCCACTTCAGGATGTAACTGGCATGTCCCAGCCCCTGCACCAACGGGACAATCTGTATATGATATTGCTGCGCATACCGGGTAAATTCCCGCATCTCTTCCATGGAAAATGCTCCCGGCGCTCCAATTTCAGGATGACTGGGATATGCAAACTTATCTTCCCATTCCCAGACCAGGATATTGATCTTGTACCTTGCCAGATCTTTTATAAAAGCTCTTACATAGGATGCCTTATCCTGATGATGTTTGGTGTCATAATGTACAGCCCTTTTCTTCAGGTCAGGCCAGTCCGTGATCTCCATGCCCCTGACCATATAACCTTCTGCCGTTTTTTGGATCAGTTGCAGGAGGGTCTGGGTGCCATAAAAAAGCCCCTCTTCCCCCGAGGCCCTGATGATCACCCCATTTTCCCCGGACACCAACTGATATCCCTGCATCCCGGTCTTTTCGGGAGCATTCTGATGGGTCAGAATAATCGTATGGTCTCCTTTCACATTTGATATTTCCGCAGAAATGCCCCATGTTTTTTCCAGATCCCTGACCAGTTCCTCTGCCGCAAACCGGTCTGCTGCCGTAGCCCCCTTGTCCAGGACAATGGTCAATGGTTTGTTAAAATAAAAATTCTTGCCCCCTATATAAACCAGTTGCGGATAAGGAATCACGTAAAGCCCGTGAAGTGACAGATCGGAAGCAAAAATATTCCCGGGTAAACCGATTGCTGCAACAATGAAAAACAACCATACATTCAATAATGATTTAACCTCTTTGTGTTTTTTCTGAAGTTTCATAATCAGCATTCAAACAAAGGAATAAAAGTATTATATTAGCAAAAACGTGTATATCCAAAAGTACTCCTGTAAATATAACTCATTTTAAGTGAAAGTAATTTAAAAAATACAAATCATGAACAGAATAAATCTTAAGGCTGTTGTTTTTGCAACGTTAACATTGCTCCTCTTCTTCGTTGTTGAAACCCACACTTTCGCACAGGATTCCGGGAAAAACCTTTTAAAACCCTTCAGGGTGCTGGTGATTATTGGCGATCAATGGGACGACCCTTCGGGGTACCTGGTAACACGTCCCACTCCTTCTCCCGCCTATTCCGGTTATGTCACCCAGCCTGTTTTGCCGGGACAGGAAGATTTTCATCATCTCATGATCCTGCTGAAAGCCTGGGCTATACCCTTTGATGTGATCAGGCTGGATCAGCAGATTCTTGACAGATATATGTTTCTGGATATGCACGAAAAGCCGAAATACGGGACTATTATCTGGGATGTGAACCAAAGTGACCTGGTAATATCCCCGGATTATACTATTCTCAGGGAAATGGTGGAAAATTACGGAATAGGCCTCATTGCTTTGACCGACCGCATTTTCCCCGAAACCCTGCAATCACTGCTTGGCTTGAAATATTACGGATCCTGGGAAAGTAGCAAAAAGATGCAGGTTACAAAGCTGCATTTCCTGACGAAAGGTCTTGCTTCTCCTTTTGCTCCTGACAAGGATTTCGGATCAAAATACGGACTTGGCGTTCATCTCAAACGGGAGCAGGTTGAAGCAGAGAAAGGTACAGTCACCCTTGTAAGACAGGGTGATTACCCGCAGGTAACCGTCAACATATTGTCATCGGGAGCACATACCGTCTGGATAGGCAATGATCCCGGGAATCTGTTCCTTTTCCCCGAAATACGTACACTACTCCGTCGTGCCATAACCTGGACCATCGGATATAACCTGTATAAAACCTGGAAAAATGAGGTGATCCTGATCATGGATGATCCCGGCGGCGCCCAGAACGTTTATCTCGAACATTGGCATTATCCGGAATTGACAGAAGATGTGATCGAAAAATACCTGATCAAGCCTCTCCGGGAAAATAATGCGGTGCTCAACATCAATTTTGTTCCTGCCTTTGTCAGTGATGCAAAACACCGGATGGAACCTTCATGGACGCAGAAATTCACAGACGGTTTCGGTGTAAGCCAGGATTATATCTCGGCAAAAAAAGGCTATGACAAGGGAGTGAAAGCAGGGGTATTTGAAGTAATGTGCCACGGCCTGACACACATGCAACCGGATCTTGTGTCAAAACCCGGATGGTATGGAGCACCCCTGGACAGAGAAAAAGCCGAAGTAGGCTGGTACCGGGAATTTGGCGATACAAGAAGACACGGGGAAATACCGGCTGCCGAACAACTCTGGCGCATGAAAACCGGGAAAGAGTGGCTTACGGAACAATTTGGTGTTGTTCCTCTTGAATTTTGTGCGGGGGGTAACGGCGCTTCCATATCCTATCCGAACAACACATTCCGACTGGCAGCACAGGCAGGTTTCGGCTGGGCAGGATGGGAGATGGGGTACCTTGGTCCCGATCTGGTTATCCTGGACTGGGACTTTACCGGTACATCCGATTCTCCCTCTATCATCGGAGCCTTACCGAACGGGCATGATTTCGGCATAACCAAAGATCCGAAAGCCTTTGCAAAGATATTTGAACAATATCCCCACTCCCGCTTTATCGGAATCAATGAATTCATCGGTTATTTGCATGCAGCTACCACCGGAAGCTGGGATAACCCGAGAACATCCCTGCTGCTTACCATTGATTATGACCCGCACTATTGCCTCCATTTCAGAGACCATCCCTCAAGCTGGAACCTTGAACTGGCAGACTGGCTGATAAAAGAAAAAGGGAAAGCGGTGTCTGTGAAAGTTGACGGAAAAGAACTGCCCGTAAAGCAACAAGGCCATACCATTACAATACCTGTTCCTGCGGGCACAGGTATACATAAGATCGGAATTTCTTTCAGGTAAATACATGCACTTTCGCCGGTTTCCGCCTTCTTACTTATTACATATTTCCTTATCTTTGCCGGCACAATCTTAACGGCAGGATATGCAGGATTTCGGATTTGACAAAGTGATCGATCGCCGGGGCACTTACTCTTACAAATACGATGCTTTACAAAAGGTCTTCGGCACGGAGGATGTCCTCCCCATGTGGGTGGCAGACATGGATTTTGCCGTCCCGCCGGCCGTGACCGAAGCCATCCGCAAAAGAGCGGAGCATCCGATATACGGATATACCTTCCGCCCGGATTCTTATTACGACAGCATCATCCGATGGATGAAAAACCGTCACGGATGGGACATCGAAAAAGAATGGATACAGTTCAGCCCGGGGGTGGTGCCGGCACTTAATATGATCGTGCATGGATTCACGCAACCCGGTGACGGTGTGGTCCTCCAGTCACCCGTTTACCATCCATTCTTTTTTGCGATTAACCTTAATCACCGCAAGCTGCTGAATAATCAACTTATCGAAAAAGACGGATATTACCTGGTCGATTTCGATGACCTGGCAGAAAAAG
>WFSC01000235.1 GCA_015486185.1 Bacteroidales bacterium
CCTTTTTTACACTTTTTCCTCTTTCCTCTTTTCCGGGTGCCGGAATTGGCCACCCACCTACCTGGCTCCTCGCTGGAATGACCCACCGGGTCATCCCTTATCGCTCGGCCCTGCCACCCGGGTTTTTGAAGTTTGATACCCGATCGTTGATGTTCGAACCAGAATAAAAACTTCAAATAACATTTTTCGTTCAACGTTCATCGATCATCGTTCACCGTTCCTCAAACCTGCCACCCGGGCTTTTTAAGTTCGATGCCCGATCGTTGATGTTCGAAGATCAAAGATATTGCAAAAATAAAACAAATTTCCCATATACAATGTCTGCCCGGATTTTTCTATACTTGCAGGCAAATCTTTCATTAAGTTTCATGTTACAAGATACTCCTATGCATATATTTTTCTGAAAAGTTGTTAGTAAAGCATTGACAATAAACAGGGGAATTGTTTTTTATGCCGGAGGAATAATTTTAAATTTGGGGAACTTTTTCGTAAAGTGATATGGCAGCAAAACGCGGAAATATAGTGGAAACACCGCTAATGAAACAGTACAACCAGATGAAAGCAAAGCATCCGGATGCTATTTTACTGTTCAGGGTAGGTGATTTCTATGAAACATTTGCTGAAGATGCGATCAAGACCTCAGGCATTCTCGGGATCACCCTGACCCGGCGTGCCAATGGAGCTGCTTCCTATGTCGAGCTCGCCGGTTTCCCGCATCATGCGCTGGATACTTATCTGCCACGTCTTGTCAGGGCCGGTCAGAGAGTAGCTATCTGCGAACAACTGGAAGACCCCAAACTGGCTAAAAAAATCGTCAAACGGGGTATCACCGAACTGGTCACACCAGGCGTTTCCCTGAACGATAATGTATTGGAACGCCGTGAAAACAACTTCCTGGCTTCCCTGCATCCCGACAAGATTACGGGGGTGGCCTTTCTTGATATTTCTACCGGAGAATTTCTGGCTGCCGAAGGATCACCTGAATATATCGATAAACTATTGAACAATTTTCAGCCTAAAGAGATCCTGATAGAGAAAAGCAAACAGAATCTATTCAAAGAATATTTCGGAGGGAAATACTATCTCACCAAGCTGGATGACTGGATCTTCTCCGAAGAAAGTGCCACCGACCGGTTATTGAAACATTTCGAAACAACCTCACTGAAAGGATTTGGTATCCACGGCCTTCGATACGGGACCATTGCTGCCGGGGCAATCCTGCAGTATCTCGATCTCACCCAACATGACAAACTGAAACACATCACCTCCCTTTCGAGGATTGAAGAGGATCATTATGTATGGCTTGACAAGTTTACCATCAGAAACCTTGAGCTGTTCCATGCCCTGTATGAAAATGCAGGTACGCTGATAGAGGTGATAGACCATACCGTGTCACCTATGGGGGCCAGGATGCTGAAACGCTGGGTGTCCCTTCCGCTGAAAGAGATAGCCCCCCTGATAAGACGTCAGAATATCGTCGAATACATCATCAGCAACGACTCTTTCAGAGAATTGCTGGAGGATGAGATCAAACACATAGGCGATCTGGAACGATTGGTATCCAAAGTAGCTGTAGGGAGGGTAAATCCGCGGGAGGTCATACAGATAAAAAATGCCCTGATATCAGTGGAGGAAATACAAAGAGCCTGCCTGGACTCTGGAAACAAAGAGTTGCAACAATTGGGACAATCATTGGATCTGTGTATGCCGGCCCGTGAACGTATCCTGCGTGAGATCACCCCGGACCCTCCGGTTCAGGTGGGAAAAGGAGGCGTTATTGCTGAAGGCGTTTCATTCGAATTGGATGAACTGCGGGAAATCCTTTACTCAGGCAAAGACTACCTTGAAAAACTGCAGGAGAGAGAAAGTGAAAAAACCAGTATCCCTTCACTGAAAATAGGTTTTAACAATGTGTTCGGGTATTATATTGAAGTACGCAATACGCACAAGGAAAAGGTCCCGCCCGAATGGATCCGGAAGCAAACACTGGTGAATGCAGAAAGATACATAACCGAAGAGCTGAAGGAATATGAAAATAAGATCTTTGGCGCCGAAGAAAAAATCCTTGAGCTCGAAAGCCGTCTTTTCAATGAGCTGGTTACAAGCCTCGTACAGTATATTGTACCCCTTCAGAAGAATGCGGCTATTATTGCCGAGCTTGATTGTCTGTACTCGCTGGCAGTGGTTGCCAGGGAAAACAATTATGTCAAGCCCCTGTTGGATATGTCAGATGTGATAGACATCAAAGACGGCCGTCATCCTGTGATAGAAGAACAATTACCGGTAGATGAAGCCTACATCCCCAATGATGTGTTCCTGGACAATAAAAAACAACAGGTCATCATTCTGACAGGACCTAACATGTCCGGTAAATCGGCTCTGTTAAGGCAGACGGCACTGATCGTTCTGCTTGCCCAGATCGGAGGCTACGTTCCGGCAAAAGAAGCCCGGATAGGTTTGGTAGATAAGATCTTTACCCGTGTCGGGGCATCCGATAATATCTCATTGGGGGAATCCACTTTTATGGTTGAAATGCAGGAAGCTGCCAGTATCCTGAATAACCTTTCCTCGCGCAGCCTGGTGTTGCTGGATGAGATCGGACGCGGCACCAGCACCTACGACGGGATCTCTATAGCATGGGCCATGGTAGAATATATTCACGAACATCCTTTTGCACGTGCAAAAACCCTTTTTGCCACACATTACCACGAACTCAATGAAATGGAAAAGACATTCAACCGGGTTAAAAACTACAACGTCTCCATCCGTGAATTGAATGATAAGGTGATCTTTCTGCGGAAACTGAAACGGGGAGGCAGCGAACACAGTTTCGGTATTCATGTGGCACGGATGGCAGGTATGCCCAGAAGCGTAGTCTCCCGTGCCAACGAAATACTAAAAGAGTTGGAAAAATCCCAGGAAAAGAAAACACTGACACGTCCGGGTGATTTGGCAGAAAACAGGGAGGGATTCCAGTTAAGTATTTTTCAACTGGACGATCCGGTATTAAAACAAATAAGAGACGAACTGATCGACCTCGATATCAACAATCTGACACCTGTAGAAGCACTGAATAAGTTGAATGAAATCAAGAAATACCTGAAACAATAAAAGTAAAAAAATCTTTTTTGTATTCGGCAAAAAAATTTTATTTTTGCAAACGCTTTATGAGAAAGCACGTTATTTAATTTAAAAGGTTGCGGAAATAGCTCAGTTGGTAGAGCACGACCTTGCCAAGGTCGGGGCCGCGGGTTCGAGTCCCGTTTTCCGCTCAACAAGAACCGCTAAACAGCGGTTTTTTTTATTGACAGGCCATCCCAGATTTACCCGTACCCTCCTCTTGTGTGTTGCTGTGACCCACAGAACAAATTCCTGTTAAATAACATATTCATTGCCGGAGAAAAGCATCAAAAGGCATTTTTATCTCTTCTTCGAAAAATTATATTTGTCTGATCATTAAAAACCTGAAACCAATGAAAAAAGTACTTATTCTGGGCGCAGGTATGGTAGTAAAGCCTATGGTGGAATACCTGTTTACACATAATTATTTTGTTACGGTTGCCTCCCGTACCAAATCCAAAGCCGACAAGCTAATCGGCAATAACCCCAACGGAACATCAGTGGCATGGACCACCGATGATATGGAAAAACTTAATGAGATGGTGGCATCGCATGATCTGACGGTCAGTCTGTTACCCTATGCCTATCATGTCATGGTGGCTAAGACCTGTCTGAAACACGGCAAAAACATGGTGACCACCTCATATGTCAAACCGGAGATGGAAGCCCTGGACTCCGAAGCCCGCAAGGCCGGACTGATCTTTCTGAATGAAATTGGTGTTGATCCGGGCATAGATCACATGTCAGCGATGCAGATCATTCACCATATTCATAATAAGGGAGGAAAAGTACTTCAGTTTTTCTCCCTTACCGGAGCTCTTCCTGCCCCTGAAGCCGCTGACAATCCCTTTCATTATAAATTTTCCTGGAGCCCGAAAGGAGTAGTAATGGCCGGTAACAATGACGGGCGTTTTCTGCTGGATGGCCGGGAAAGATATATTCCCACCGAAAAGTTGTTCCGGACAACCTTTTCCATTGATTTTCCTGACGTAGGTAAGCTGGATGTCTATCCCAACCGTGACTCCATACAATACATTGATATATATAATATCCCTGAAGTAAAAACCATTTTCCGGGGGACATTGCGCTACCCGGGATGGTGTGAGATCTTAGATGCCATGAAACGCATGAAACTGATCAGCTATGACAAGATGAACCTGAAAGGAAAAACCTATGCCGGAATGGTCGCCACTCTTACCGGGGAAGAAAATGCAACGGATATCCGAAAAAAGACCGCCGGTTTTCTCGGTCTTCCGGAAGATCATCATGTTTTGGCTGCACTGGAATGGCTTGGCTTGTTTGATGACCGGCCTGTCAACCGGGAAGAAGACTCTCCTTTTGAAGTAACCTCCGACCTGATGATCTCTAAGATGATGCTGAAACCCGAAGAACGGGATATGATCGCCATGCAACATTCATTTCTGGCTGAATACCCTGATGGTTCCCGTGAGGTAATACACGCCAGGATGCTCGATTTTGGCACCCTGCAAACCAATACGGCTGTGGCCCGTACGGTTGCCCTGCCGGCAGCTATCGCCGTTCGTCTTATACTGGAAAAAAAGATCACCCTGAAAGGTGTTTACCGTCCTGTTATCCCTGAAATTTACAAACCGGTCCTTCATGAACTGGAGAAAACAGGGATTGCTTTTACGGAAGAATTCGGTTTACCGGAAAGCGCAATGCCCGGATTTTGATCTGTATCTACATGAAAAGATAATATTCCCGGGTCATTGTCCTGAAATCGTCAGTATATCCGTTACTGTCATGAATGACCAGGGTGTGGGCATCAAGGGTTTTTTTCCTTTTTGCAAATTCCAGCAAAACCCTGGTATGTTCTTTATTTTTCCGTGTATTTATATATAGTATCCGGTTGCAATAGAGTTTATGATCTGTTGCCATTGAGATAAAATGAGACATATACCGGAAAGGGATGATGATGCAAAAAATACCTTCGGGAGCAAGTATTTTGCAGGCTCCGGCTATAAGGTCTTTATAAGATAAACTAATCCCATGCCGGGCATTTGCTTTTTCTTTATCTGCCGGCAACTTATCATTGATAAAAAAAGGCGGATTGGAAACTATAAGATCAAAAACCGGATTTTCCTCCTTTTTAACAGTCCGGACAAATTGCTGAAAAGTATCCGGTCTGCACATAATCCTCTCATGCCAGGGAGAAGATCCCACGTTCAGGAGAAGATCCCGATATGAGCCGGGGTCCGGTTCTATAGCCACAATACGTCCCTTACAGCGCTGGGCAATCATCAGCGTAATGACACCCGTTCCGGCTCCAATATCCAGGATATTTCCTTTTCCTTTGTATCCCGTCCAGGCGCCGAGCAGGACACTGTCTGTAGTAATCTTCATCAGCGAATGATCCTGCCGGATAGAGAACTGTTTAAAATAAAATACAGTTTCAGCCATTTCAGTTTTTCAAATAACCTCAATCGTTATAAAGTTTCCCGTCTTTCATCAGGAACTTACGATGTGCGATGACTGACAGGTCCTTGTCGTGCGTAACAATAACGATCGTTTGCTCTTTTTCGTCGTGTATTCTCAGTAACAGTTCATGGAGTTCTTTTTTGTTCTTAGAATCCAGGTTCCCTGAAGGTTCATCTGCCAGCAGAACCTCAGGTTTATTGATCAGAGCACGAGCAACAGCCACCCTTTGCTGCTCACCACCTGAGAGTTCAGCAGGTTTATGATGTATCCTGTCGGCCAGATTCAGATCATTCAGTAACTCCATGGCCTGCTGCTCGGCTTCCCTGCGCGAAAACCCGGCTATAAAAGCAGGAATACAAACATTCTCAAGGGCCGTAAACTCAGGTAAAAGATGATGAAACTGAAAAACAAAACCGATATGCCGGTTCCTGAACCGGGAAAGCTGTTTCTCTTTCAGTTCACGTACATTTTGCTTATCATAAAAGATATCACCTTCATCAGGATCATCCAGGGTTCCCAATATCTGTAAGAAAGTGGTTTTTCCGGCACCCGAAGCCCCGAAAATAGACACAATATCTCCTTTATCAACCTGAAAATCTATTCCTTTCAATACCTGTAAAGAACCGTAAGATTTTGTTATGCCTTTGGTAAGTATCATTTCAACAGTTATATTTATGAAGGACAGATCGCATTAAATACATGCCCTATATTAAAGAAATCCGGATTTTTATTCACATAGATCACGAAAATATAAAATCCATAAAAAAAGAGTAACACCAGTCCGTCCCAGCGGCTCAGTCTCCGTCCGAACATTTTAGATCCCAGTAAAAGCAACAAAATGGTTACGAGCAACATATAAATAACATCAAAATTCAGGATCTTGGGATTGATCCTGATCGGACGGATCAGTGTTGTCACACCCAGGATGCCAAAAAGATTAAAAATATTAGAACCAATAATATTCCCCATGGATATATCGGGTTCTTTTTTGAGGGCAGCGGTAATAGAAGCGGTAAGCTCAGGAAGGCTTGTCCCCAGAGCGACCATGCTGAGCGAGATTATCCGCTCATTGACCCCCATACTGCCGGCCAGACCGGAAGCCCCTCTGACCACCCAGTCAGCTCCCCACACCAGACCATAGGAGGCAGCTATTATAACAAAAAGGGCCACCCACCAGAGGGATAAACCCTTTTTATGTATCCCCGGTATAAAAACCTCTTTTTTGCGGGATTTGGTGATCAACCACAGGATATAGATAAAGATGACCACTAACATTATAATCCCTTCATGCAGGGATAATATTCTCCCCGTACATGCCATAATAATAAAGCCTATGGTAACAAGGATCATTACCACACCATCCACCTGCAAGGTTTCTTTTCTAACAACCAGCGGGATCAACAGGGAGGTAACACCCAGGACCAGACCGATATTGGCAATATTGGATCCTACTACATTACCAACGGAAATATCAGGATGATTGGCAAATGCAGCCTTTACACTCACCAACAACTCCGGCGCGGAAGTTCCGATAGAAACTACGGTAATTCCAATGACAAGGGAGGACAACCGTAGTTTTTTCCCTAAAGCCACTCCCCCGTCAATCAAATATTTTCCACTTAACCAAAGGAATAATAAACCAAAAACAAAATACAGGGGATCCCCGTGTGTTCCCTCAGGAAACGGATGTATGATTATTCCTGAAAGGATCATTATTTCATGTTATTCAGATTATCTCTGAGGTCATCCACGTCGTCCAGTACATCCCTGGCACTATCGTTAATTTCTTTTTTTATCTCATCCGTTGCCTTCCGGAACTCTTTCATACCTTTACCAAGTCCTTTGGCAACCTCAGGTATCTTATTGGCCCCAAATAAAAGTAACACCACCAAGAAAACAATAACTACCTCCTGACCGCTGATAAAAAGCAAACTATTCATCACAACCTCCTCCGCTTTCTTTCTTACTGCGAAATTATAAAAGAAATGCCAAACAAAAAACCCTGATCGTCAGGATCAGGGTTTTTCTTTGGTTTATTTTTTGTTTTTCTTTTTCTTCCCGGTAATTTTTGTTTCCAGTTCCGGATGCTTACCCTTACCCAAGGTATCATATACCAACGGAGTAGCTACAAATATGGAAGAATAAGTACCTACAAATACACCTATCAGCATGGCAAAAATAAATCCGCGGATAACTTCACCTCCGAAGATAAAGACTACCAGCAAAACGATAAAAGTACTCAACGAAGTATTGATGGTACGACCGATCGTACTGTTAATAGCTGCATCCAGCACCTCTTCCGTTGCACGTTTCGGATACAACTTCATATATTCCCTTATACGGTCGAAGACCACAACGGTATCATTTACCGAGTAACCTATCACAGTAAGAATAGCAGCAATAAAGGACTGGCCTATCTCCATTGAGAAAGGCAACCTTCCATACAGGAGGGAGAACATTCCGATCACGATCATTGAGTCATGGATCAAAGCGCCCACAGCACCCATACCAAACCTCCAGTTCCGGAACCGCAGCATGATATACAGGAACATGATGACCAGGGAGAAGAACACCGCCCACATGGCCTGGACCTTTATATCATAGGCTATGGTAGGCCCAACCGTTTGTGAACTTTGTTTATACTTTTCATTGAATGTTTTGATATCCACCTGATCCCCAAGTAAGGGTTTTAATCCCTCATATAATTTTTGGTCAACCTGATTATCTGCTGAAGGATCATCAATCATATACTGGGTGGTAATTCTCATTTGCCGGACATTCCCATAAACTTTTACTTCCGGAGCTTTACCAAAAACCTTAGCCAGATCTTTTTGGATCTCCTGCGAAGGATAAGCCTTGTCAAACCGTACCACATAAGTACGTCCTCCGGTAAAGTCTATCCCCGGACTCAATCCTCTGATAAACAAGGATACAATAGATATAAGGATGACCGTACCTGAAATGGCATAAGCGAGTTTACGTTTTTCAATATATTTAAAATTCAGATTTGTAAATGCTTTCTCCGTAAAACGGGTGACAAAGGTAAGTTTGCTGTTTTTTTTCAGTGCTCTTTCAAAAACCAGACGGGTAATAAAAATAGCTGAGAATAAAGAAGTCAGGATACCAATAACCAGCGTAGTGGCAAAACCTTTGATAGGGC
>WFSC01000236.1 GCA_015486185.1 Bacteroidales bacterium
ATAAATTCCAGGTATATGGCAGAGGCATCCTGCATCTTTCCATCCTTGCCGAGACCATGCGGAGGGAAGGCTATGAGTTCCAGGTAGGGAAACCCCAGGTGATCATTAAGGAGATAGACGGGAAAAAGCATGAACCCGTTGAGTTACTGGTTATTGATGTGCCCGAAGCTTATTCCGGAAGAACCATCGATATGGTCACACAGCGTAAGGGAGAAATGACCATTATGGAGAATAAAGGTGACAGGATCCACCTGGAATTTTCCATCCCGTCACGCGGACTGATCGGCCTGCGGGGAAGTCTGATGACCGCCACGGCCGGTGAAGCGGTGATATCCCACCGTTTTGAAAAATATGCCCCTTACCGTGGGGAGATAGAAACACGTACCAACGGCGCCCTGATATCACTGGATACCGGCAAGGTCCTGGCTTATGCCATCGACAAGCTGCAGGACCGGGGACGCTTTTTTGTCGAACCGGGAGAAGATGTGTACAAAGGCCAGATAGTAGGTGAACATACCAGGGATCTTGACCTCGAAGTGAATGTGCTGAAAGGGAAAAAACTCACCAATATGCGGGCTGCCGGCTCAGATGCAGCAGTACGGATCGCCCCGAAAATACGGTTCTCCCTGGAAGAAGCCATGGAATACATACGGGAAGATGAATACCTGGAAATTACCCCCGGCAACCTGCGGATGCGCAAAATACCCGGATACGGGAAGAAAAAAATATAGCTCCCTCAATTTTAATACAACGTAAATTCACTTATTTTCCCTTTTACGGAGCTGAAACCAGCCATGATCCGGAAAGCGCCGGGTTCGACCGTATATTCCATCTGCCTGTTCCATAAGCCCAGGTTTTCTTTGGTCAACGTGAAATGTATAGTGGCTGATGCTCCCGGTTTTAGCGATACCCTCTGAAAACCGGCCAGTTGTTTGACCGGCGTGGTAACACTGGATACCATATCGGTTATATAAAGCTGTACCACGGCAGTTCCCGCCCGCTGTCCCGTATTGGATATCTTTACGGTTACAGGTATATCCTCCAGGATCTTTCCCTTCGGCTGAACTATCAGGCTGTCCACCCTGAAAGAAGTATAGGAAAGACCGTAGCCAAAAGGATAAAGCGGACTGCCGGACATATCCACATACCGGTGTCTGGAGGAAGGTTTATGGTCATAATAAAAAGGAATCTGACCTGCCGACCGGGGTATGGTAACCGGCAGTTTGCCGGAGGGGTTGACCTCACCGAAAAGTATTTCCGCAATGGCCGTTCCACCGGCTTGTCCCGGGAACCAGCCTTCCAGAATAGCAGGAACATGGGCAGCAGCCCAATTGATACTCAAAGGTCGTCCGTTCAGGTACACAACGACTACAGGTTTGCCCGTGGCCACAATAGCCTGTAACAATCGTAACTGGTCAGGATCGGGAGCCAGGGAGGCTTTGTCTTTTCCTTCCCCCACCACATCGTTGGTCTCTCCCAATACCACCACGGCAGCATCCGACCTGGAAGCCGCTTCGGCAGCTTTGCCAATATAATAGGACTGAGGTTTGTCGCCGGCTTCCACCATCCTCCACAGGAACCGGATACCGGCAAATCCTTCCTCTTCGGCATAGTCTATCCGTAAAGGATATTTATGGCCGGCGATAAGCTTTACCTTACAGGTCTTCATAACATTCACTTCATAAGGATCCCAGTTATCAATAAGCAACTTGTGGTTTAGATACAGACGTCCTTTGTCATCCGTGATGATGGCCAGTTCATACGTGCCGGAAAGAGCCGGCACCAGTGAGCCGGTCCATCTCACCGAAAAATAATCGGACGGAATATTCTCCGCCGGCGATCCGGTACCCCAGTAAGGATTGTGAATGGTATCAAGACGGGTGACCTTCGGTTGACTGGCCAATGAGTCATTCGTATAATAGCGGGCAGTAAGCCCTCTTTTCCCTTTTACATCAACTTCAGGGATCAAAAACATATTCGGCACTACCGAAAAAACCTTTTTGGGAAGTAAACCGGGAGAATACATTAGGTTCAGATGATCACCATATTTTTTTGTCAGGCCCTGAAGAACCGTTGTCATCCTGGAGCCTCTGGCAGTATAATCTCCCATGGCATTACGATTGGCCAGGGGACCGATAACCGCCAGTGTCTTAACATCGGAACCAAAAGGCAGGGTATGATCCTTGTTCTTTAACAGGATGATCGCTTCACGGGCTGCTTTGAGGGCCAATTCCTTATGAGCTTTCGTAGCAAATCGTTTTCTCACCAGGGAGGTATCTGTATAGGGATGATCAAAAAGGCCCAGCATAAACTTGACACGCAGGACACTGCTTACAGCCCGGTCCACGGCATCCATGGATAATTTTCCGTCTTTGACGGCATGAAGAATACTTTTGCGGAAGATATCATGATGGTAATCATAAAACTGCATATCCGTACCGGCATTTACTGCCTGGGCGATGGCCTCTTCCGGCGAGGCTGCCGTATGATGCGTATATTCCTGCATGGCAATGGCTCCCAGATCACTCAGAACAAACCCCCTGAATCCCCATTCATCCCTGAGCACATCTGTCAGCAACCATTTATTGCTTACACAGGGAATACCGTCAATCTCATGGTAGGCAGCCATCACACCCAAAGCGCCGCCCTGCCGTATGGCCGTTTCAAAGACTTTCAGAAAAGAGCTGCGGGCATCCCGCCTGCCGATAGACACCGGAGCCGTGTTACTTCCGGCTTCCGGTATGCTGTGTACACCAAAATGTTTTGGCTCGGATATTACGGAACTGTCGCTGGAAACATCCCGACCCTGTAACCCCCACACCATGGCCAGTCCTGTCTGTGAAGCCAGCCAGGGATCTTCCCCGTAAGTTTCTTCCGTGCGACCCCAGCGGGGATCACGAGCCAGACCCAATACAGGTGAAAGGACCATATGTACGCCATGACACCGGGCTTCGGCAGCAATGGCCTCGCCTATATTTCGTACCAGTGTTGTATCCCACATGCTGGCCATTGAAATAGCCTGCGGAAAAACCGTACTGCCATGGCCCAGATAACCATGTAACGCCTCTTCAATAAACAATATGGGTATATGCAACCGGGAATGTTCAATGGCATACCGCTGCATCATATTGACCATCTCTATATCCTCCGGATAAAGATCATGCACCGAACCGATCCCTTTATCACCGATTATGGCAGCCATCTTGTCATCATCCCACAACCTGTTGGTAGTTAGCTCGTTGCCCCTGTACATATCCATCTGCCGAATTTTTTCCTCCAGGGTCATCCTGCGTAACAGACTCTTTACCCTGGCATCCACGGGAACATCCGCTTTCATGTAACGCGGCTTGATATGCAAATAGTTACAGGAAACAGGGAATATTAAAAAACTAATTAACAAGACCGGAAAGAAATGACGACTTTTCATGATAGGTATTTTTAAATTAGAGCTACTCCAAAACTAATGAAAAAAAATGAAAAAAGACCAGATGCGGGGGACCTGTTCCTGGTTCCTGGCTCCTCGTTTCTGGTTTGCCATAGATAAATGTAATGGGATGTTGGGTAAATGAGCTCAGAGCACAGAGCTCAGGGCTCAGGGCACAGAGCGCAATGCATCCCGGTCCCCGGGTGGGCAGAGGGAGGAAAGCTGAAAGGCTAAAGGAAAAAACTCAAAGGAAAAAGTCTCTTTAGTTACTGCTTGCAAGTTACTGGTCTGCTGGGAAAAACTTTCAGATTATTAACGCATATTAACGTAAACGCATCAATTTGCGAGAACGCCAAGCGGAACGGAGTAAGACGTGGCAATCTCATTCTATTTAAAACAAAAAACATTTGTTTTGAAAGGAGAAAAAAATAAACGGCTTTTTAGAGACAAAATTAAAAGAAATTCAGAATTGGTACCAGTGTAAGAATTTTTATTTATTCTGAAATAAAAAACAGGTACTGCCTTTCTAGCGAAAAAGCTGATCTATAAAAAAGCCGGTTTAAAAGTCATATACACACCGATAATCAATAAAATATATGCTAAAATAATTGTGATTTTCTTTTCAGATAATCCTATTGAGATTTTAGAACCGATTTGGCCACCGGTGAAAACGACAATACCCAGCTCAACAGCTAACAACCAATTAATAGATGTACTAAACAAATGTCCCCCAAAACCAAGTGCTCCTGTTAATCCAACCATAAGCGATGAAGTTGCAATTGCAATTTTTGCAGGGACACCGAACCATAGTATCATAACCGGAATTTTCATAAATCCTCCGCCGACACCAAGTAATCCGGCCAGATAGCCAATCATAAACGTTATCGGAATGATCAGCGGTATTGAAATACTATAATTATTACCATTAAAATTACGCTGCCAATAACCAAATCCTGTCTTCGGTGATTTTTTACTTTTTATC
>WFSC01000237.1 GCA_015486185.1 Bacteroidales bacterium
ATGAAATAGGTATGGCCAATTATGTGGAGTTTCTTGATTCACGAACCAATATGACGGGCGCCCGGCTGAGAAAGATCATCGCAAAATATGACTATATGATAATTTTTGCTGAATATGAACGCGTTACGGGTACTTATCTAATGAAATAATTGAAATAAGATGAATCATATAATTATAGGCAAAAAAGGAGCGGGCGTCCTGCTTATCCTTCTGGTACTGGCAGTGGCCTGCCGGGAAAAAGGCAGTAAAACGGGAGAGAATGAATTGAGCTCAATACCTGTTGAGGTTACGGTTGTTAAAAAACAGGTCTTAACAATACCCATCCGGGAAAGTGGGCAACTGGCTGCCAAGGATATGATCAAGCTGGCTTTCAAAACAGGAGGGATCATTGAATCGATTTCAGTGGATGACGGGGAGAATGTGGTCAAGGGAGAAAAGCTTGCTGCCCTCAACCTTTCGGAAATAAAGGCCAGGGTCAACGAGGCCAGCCTTGCCTGGCGGAAGGCGGTAAACGATTACAAACGGGTGTTGAACCTATATCGTGACAGTGTAGCCACCCTTGAACAGTTGGAACATATACGTACGGCCAGGGATATAGCTCTCAATAACCTGCAGATAGCCCGGTTCAACCTGAAACATTCGGTGATCAAAGCTCCATCAGACGGAAAAATACTTAAGAAACTGGCAGATGCCGGCGAGATGATCGCCCCGGGATATCCGGTACTCCTGTTTGCCTCTACGGAAAAAGCATGGGTGGTACGTTGTCATGTTCCGGACGTGGATATAGTCAGGATGAATCAGGGTGATACGGCCCATATGCGTTTTGATGCCTGGCCCGGGCGACTGTTTACCGGCATTGTATCTGAACTGGGATCAGCAGCGGATCCCTATACCGGGACCTATGAAGTAGAGATCACCATGGACCCGTCGGAGCTGAAACTGGTCGCCGGACTTATTGCCAACGTGGAGATCTATCCTGCTGACACCCTGCATGCCATAACAATTCCTTTCCGTGCACTGAAAGAAGCGGACAGAATGAAAGGGATCGTATATCGTATGCAAAACGGAAAGGCAAAGATGACAGAAGTTAATATCCGGCAAATGCTGGATTCATGTCTGATCATCAGCAAGGGACTGGCTCCGGGTGATACGCTGATCACCAATGGTTTGGAAGATCTGCTCCCGGGTATGCGGGTACATCCGGTAAAACCACAACAATAAAAATTGTAAAAAAATGAGTTTACCCGGACAATCCATAAAGAACGCCCCTTTTACCCTGACGATCTTTTTCCTGTTGACCGTTTTCGGTGTGTATGCCTACCTGCAGATGCCCCGGACGGAGAACCCCAGTATATATGTTCCGGGTGGCAGTATTGTTATTATTTATCCGGGGGCCAGTCCGAAAGATATGGAACAACTGGTCGCTTTGCCCCTGGAAGAGTCTGTCAACGAACTGGACGATATCCGGCGGATCGAGACCGAACTGCGTGATGGTATAGCCATTATCAGTGTGGAGTTTGACTATAACACAGATGCTAAGGAAAAGTATAATGAACTGGTGCGGAAAGTCAATACTACCCGGTCTAAGTTACCTGAAGGGATCAACCGGATGGAGATCATAGAATGGACCAGTTCGGATGTGGCTATTATGCAACTTGCTTTTTACACGGATTCCGCTTCCTACAAGCTACTGGAGGACAAGGCTGATGCATTGAAGAAAATGATTGAGCGGGTGCAGGGTGTGAAGCGTGTCGATATTGTGGCTGCCCCGGAACAGGAGATACGTATATCCCCCGATGTTGATAAAATGGCCCTGATGCACATTTCATTCGATCAGATAGCAGATGCCATACGCAGCAATAATGCCAACATACCCGGCGGGGAAATGGTCATCAACGGTAAAAGCTTTAATATCAAGACCAGTGGTAGTTATACGGACCTTGATGAGATCAGAAATACCGTTGTGCAATCTTATCAGGGACATGTTATTTATCTGAAAAATATTGCGGATGTAAGGCAGGATTAC
>WFSC01000238.1 GCA_015486185.1 Bacteroidales bacterium
ATCCGTTATAGCTTGCTCGGTCTGAAAGATGAAATATTGAGTAGCAGGGAGTTGTGGATGTGTTACCATTGTGGCGAATGTTCTGACACCTGTCCGCGTCAGGCTGATCCGGGCGAACTCATGGCGGCATTGCGCCGGTATGCTATTGCACATTATGAACCTACCGGTCTTACCCGTCTTATCTTTAAAAATAATCCTTTCTATATTTTCTTTACCCTGTTACTGGCTGGTATCCTGGGTTTTTTCCTGCTTACGATTAAACCGGAAATGGACATTTCGCGATGGATTTTCTCCTGGATGCCGTATGAGGTGATCCATGAACTGGGGATCATTGTGTTTGCCATTATGGGTGTTACGGCTTTCTGGGGGTTGGGGAAAATGATCGTAAGGTTAGGGACAAAACCGCATTCTGATGAAAAGAAGAAAAAAACCGGTGCCTGGAAACGTTTCTGGAAAGCCTTTGGCGGAATGCTTGCAGAGGTAGCTACTATGAAAAGGTACCAGCAATGTGATGAAAACGAAGATGAATATTTTTATGGCAAGTCATGGTTGGTAAAACCATGGCTGGTACACTGGACTATCATGTGGGGTTTTATTGGCCTGTTACTGGCTACAATCCTGGATTTTTTGTTCAAGGACCCCGCTACTACCGTGTGGTGGCCTTCAAGGATTCTCGGCACCCTGTCTGGAATATTGATGGTTTACGGTTCAACCCTGGCGTTTATTTACAGGATCACAAAACCGACCAAGACCTATGAAGCCACGAAACTGGCCGATTGGATCTTTCTGTTATTTGTCTGGCTGACCGGGATTACCGGCTTTTGGATGGAGATAGCGGTATTTATGAATATTGCAGACACTTTTAGTGATGTGGTTTTTGTGATCCATACCGTGCTGGCTATGGAACTGGTCATTTTGTTTGCCTATTCCAAGTTTGCTCATGCATTTTATCGGCCGGTAGCTCTGTATTTTTCCAACCTGGCTAAGATAAACTAAGGGTGGTATCATTCATTAAAATTTCCTTACGGTTTCGTGCAGCATCACTAACTTTTGCAGGAGGGTTTCCAGTAAGTTGAGGTGTAGCATATTGGCTCCGTCGGATTTGGCATGGGCCGGATCGGGATGGGTTTCCAAAAAGATACCATCTGCGCCGGTGGCAATGGCCGCCCTGCCCATGATTTCTATCATTTCCGGATGCCCGCCGGAAACTCCTCCGGGTTGGTTGGGCTGCTGAAGAGAATGGGTTATATCCACCACTACAGGAAATCCTGTTTTTTTCATCTCGGGGATACCCCTGAAATCCACGATAAGATCACCATAACCGAACATAGTACCACGGTCTGTCAGCAAAATGTTGGAGTTGCCTGACTGAACCACTTTTTCGGCAGCATAATGCATGGATGAAGGGGCCATAAACTGACCTTTTTTTATATTCACGGTTTTACCTGTTTTAGCAGCAGCTATCAGCAGATCCGTTTGCCGGCTGAGAAAGGCAGGGATCTGCAGAACGTCAGCAAAAGCGGATGCCAGCGCAGCATCCTGTACAGAATGGATATCTGTCAGTACGGGGATATCAAAAGACCTGCTTACCTTCTCCAGTATTTTCAGTGCTTTCTCGTCACCGATCCCGGTGAATGAATCCAAACGGGTACGATTGGCTTTTTTATAGGATGCTTTATATATAAAAGGTATTTTTAACTTTTCCGTGATACGGACGATCTTATCAGCAATGAAAAATACATTCTCTTCACTTTCCACCACACAGGGCCCTGCGATCAGGAAAAAGTTGCCCGATCCGGTGTGCCTGATCCGGGGTATGTTTTGTATTACGTTCATGGAGGTCATTTGTTTTATTATTATCTTTTTTTATTGAGACGCAATAAATTGCGTCTTTACAATTAACTCATTCACTCCCGCCTCCGCTCCCCCTTCGATACGATTGCTAACGCAATCACTCAGGGACCGGAGCTACGGCGGGCAAAGCACCGCCTCCGCTGGAAGCTATGGCGGGCAAAGCATTTATTCATTCACGCATTCACTCATTCACGCATTCACTCATTCTATCATTCACTCATTCTATC
>WFSC01000239.1 GCA_015486185.1 Bacteroidales bacterium
ATAATAACCCCAAAAATTTATTTGTTATGAAACAGGGATTTTTTGTTTTTTTGATCTTGTCGGTTTTTCTGTTTTCTTCTTTCAAACCGGATAAACCGGCCTATCATTTGGTTACATCAGACGGAAAACCGGTAAAATACCAGAAAATGACAGATGATCTCAAGGATGCGGATATGGTGTTTTTCGGGGAACTACACAACAATCCTATTGCCCACTGGCTGGAGTATGAAGTTACCAAAAGTTTGTATGCTTCAAGAGGAAAAGATCTGATACTGGGGGCCGAGATGCTTGAAGCAGATAACCAGTTGATACTCAATGAATATCTTGAAAAATTTATTCCGGTGAAGCATTTTGAAGAAGAAGCCAGGTTATGGAAAAATTATAAAACGGACTATAAACCGCTGGTGGATTTCGCTCATGACAGCGGACTGGTGTTTGTGGCAGATAATATTCCCAGGCGTTATGCTTCAATTGTGAACAAAGAAGGTTTTAAGGGGCTGGAGAAACTCAGTGATGAGGCTAAATCCTATATTCATCCGCTACCTGTTCCCTATGATCCGGAGGTGAAATGTTACAAGGATATGCTTTCCATGAAAGGTATGGGGACTCATATTACGCCCAATTTCCCGAAGGCCCAGGCGGTCAAGGATGCCACTATGGCCTGGTTTATTTATAAAAACTGGAAAAAAGGAAAGATATTCCTGCATTATAATGGATCCTATCACTCCGACCGTCACCAGGGCATTGTCTGGTATCTGCTGAAACAGGATCCTTCCCTGCATATAAAGACCATCTCCGTGGTGTCGCAGAAAGATATAGATACCCTAAATCCGGCTAACAAAGGTTTAGCCGACTATATTGTAATTGTACCGGAGGATATGACGAAGACGTATTAATTAAAGGCAGAAGGAGGGGAAGCTTAAAGGCTAAAATCCAAAGGCTAAAGCTTAAAGGAAAAACTCTTCGTGCCCTCTGTGCCTGCTTTGGGTCCTTGGTGGTTTAAATATTTACATATCAGGAATATAACCACAGAGTACACCGAGAAGGCCCAAAGGGCACAGAGCATAGATTGTTTGTGGTTTGTGGTTTGTTGTTTGTAGATGTGCTATTGGCAAACTTAACTGGTGTTTGATATATCAAATCCCCAATCCCTAATCCTCTAAACTCTAATCCCTTAAACCAATCCTCTTTATCTCATCATCGCTTCATCTCATCATCGCTTCATCAGGTTCCTAGGTGCTGGCTTTGCCCGCCATAGCATCAGCGGAGGTGGGGATCATCCTTGTCCACCGTAGCTTTAGCGAAGGTGAAGATCAACGTTCCTTTTATCTTTTCCCTTTAAACACCGGTATCCGCATATAGCTTTTCTCCAGCCACGGAGAATGGTTATAGATATAAGCCAGTTGCTGATATCTGTTTTTTGCAAAGGAGGTATCAAACTTTATCTTTTCCTCAAATATCTTTTTCAGATCCGGGTTATCCTGCAACACTTTCCTGGCTTTCTCTTCAAATGTGGAAGGGGAAAAATATTCACGGCGTTCGAGGATAGGATCGAAAAAATTCCAACTGAAATAGGAATCCGGGGCATCAGGTTCCAGGGTTTGTACAATATAACGGTTGCCCGGCTGATCGACGGGAATAAGATAATCTCCCTTGTAAAACCTTACCGTTTGCGGTTCTTCGCGATATTGTATGTCATGATGTTGAAAGTGCCCGTTATAGGGCCGTGAGGAAAATTTCACGGAAGTGATGTACATGGAGGTAACCCGTATCAGGGTGTCTTTTTTTAATCTTTGCATCCGTATTCCATTGATCCGTAGCCGCTCGATTGCTTTTTGCCATGCCTGGGGGATGATGTAAAACGCAGGGGCTTCCACCGTTTTTACAGGCTTGAAGTGATCGTAATAAGGAATCTTTTTGGTAAAAGGTTTTGAGTGGTCGTACCAGCGATACGGAAGACCCGTGGCAACCCCTTTTCGTTCGGATTGGTAATATCCCTTAAATAATATCATATCTTTCTGAGTGGTGTCCGGTTTCCAGGTCAAAACAAAATGTTTCTGTGAAGCGGTATGCCTGTCCGCATTTTTTTTCAATGCCAACATTTCATCAGCATGGATCCCGGTAAATTCGATTAGTCCCTTAATGAAAAAATATACCGATTTCACCTGGTCACGGAAAGGCTTATAGACATGGTTTTCCGTCATGAAAGCAAAGGTGTTGAACAGGGAGGCCCAGCCCGTTGAGTACCTGGGCAGGTCATAAAAAGCCATAATGCCTTTGTCTGGTGTTCCGTGAACGGATTCTACGTACGGGATCATCTCGTAAGGTGTCTTTTTCATATAATCGAACAGGGCCGGTACCATAGTGTTATGGAAAAATTTACCCATGGAAGGTTCCATTTTTTGATACATGGTAGGTATGAGGGTGATAGTGTACTGGTGATCCGATCCGTCGGTAGTGTGGGTGTCAAGGAAGACCAACGGGTGTAACTCACTGAAGATCTTTTCCAGTGACCTGGCATTTTTTGAGTCGGCTTTGATAAAGTCACGGTTCAGATCAAGATGTTGACCGTTGCCCCGGAAACCACTCTCGGGCGGGGTGTCCTGGTTGGCCCGGTGATAATGACTGCGGTTAAGCATGCCCCCGACATTATATACGGGGATGATGCATATAATGGTTTTGTCAAGAAGAATTTTCATACCGTGCCGGTTGGACAGGATGTCTTTGGCGAGTTGTAAACTGGCTTCTATGCCTGCCGGTTCACCCGGATGAATACCATTATTGATAAAGATCACCGGCATATTGCTCTGCCCAATCTTTACCGGATTAAAGACCTTTTGTTTCGAGAGGATAAAAAGATGCAGGGGTTTGCCGATATCCGTTTTCCCGGCTTCTATGAGCGAGGCTTCGGGATAGGACAGGGACAATTGCCGGTAGGCATCGATCAGTTCCTGGTAAGTGAGCGTTTTGTTCTCTTCCCAGGGGACAGGTGGAGCAGCCGGTGATAAAATGGTCAGGGAGATAAATAGGATGAAAGTAAATGTTAGCTTGTTCATGTGTTGAGGTGTCATGATATATTCATAATTATAATTTAACTTATTCTATATATTTTGAAGATCTGCAGACAAAGCCAACTCATTTTGCATGGATGTAAAAAAGTTCGTTACATATTTGTTCCCGGGGTTTTTCAGGATCTCAGGAATTGCCTTTTCAGGCTTAGTACGGGGAACGCGGATGAATTTATCAAAGGCGTCGATCACGGCGAGGGCTTCCGGCATCTTATTATGCAGGTCTTCAAAAAAATGGCGGGTTATAAGATATCTTTCTCTGTGTTGTTGCAGGGTATCAGGCACCACCGACAGTTTTTCCGCCAGGGTCCGGTACCGCTGATCCAGGTTGGGGATCACCTTTTCCGCCAGTTGCCCGACAGGGATCCCGCGCAACCTATAGATCTCATAATATCTGAATACACCGGTATTTCCAAATGCATCCATATCGTCGGCCAGGGAGAGGAGGGAGAGGATGATCCCTTCGTCCGTTTCCTGTGATGGGTGGGTGATATAGGTTTTGTCGTCATGTTTTTCTATGGCTTCCAGAATTTCAGGGGCCAGGGCAGGGGAAGCTGGTATCTCTCCGAAAAAAACTTCGGCCAGCCGGCGGCTCTCATGACCGTGGGTGATGTCAGGAGTCTTTGACATCCCCGTATCATGCAGCATGACAGCCAGCAGGATCCCTTCGATCTGATCTGCGGTGAGAGGGTGGATGTTGCGGTGAAAACCCGGGATAAGCCCACGGGCAAAATGCCATGTCCTCAGATGATGCGTTTCATCATGCGAAGGCAAAAAAACGCCGGAAAAACATTGCCGGCAAAAACCATACGCCTGCCTGAGCCACTTGTGCTCAAACTCTTCCATGGTTTCCCGGATATTCATAATGGTGGATGCAAAAAAGAAGGCTTTTTGCAAAATTAGGGCGGATTACCTACCGGCGATCTCTCTGGCCAGTTCCAATATGGTGGTATCATCCAAAGTTACAAGCCCGCCGTCCGGACCCGGTTCCGTGTGTATTCCTATACTTTCTCCGTCATTGTAATTGGTGCCTCCGAAATAATTCCGGACGGTCTCAACATTCAGGTCCAGTCTTTCTGCAAT
>WFSC01000240.1 GCA_015486185.1 Bacteroidales bacterium
GATTCATCAATAAACCTATCAGAATGCCCAGGCCTATCGCTCCGAAGATCGAATAGAGCGGTGTCAGTACCGCATGCTCCCAGCCCGATCCACTATTTCCCATGACAGAAATAGCAACGGCCGTAAAAATACTGAAGTTCAGGATACCCACCGTATCATCAAAAGCAGCCACACCCATGATCATCCGGGAGACAGGACCTTTTGTCCTGTACTCCTCGATCACGGCCAGCGTAGCAGAAGGATCCGTGGGAGAAGCAAAAATGGCAATGAGCAGAGCAAAGGACGCACAGGCTGTCAGGGTTCCGAACATCGGGAGATGAACAAAAAAATAATTGACGACAAAAAAGCTGACCGCCACCAGCAGAAAGGCCGTTTCAGCCTCAAATACAGTTATGTACATAATACTCTTGCCGGACTTTTTTATATTGTCCTTTTGCAGTGTGCCCCCTACGGAAAAGGTAATGAACGCCAGGGCAATGTTCACCACCACATCCGTATTTTTGGAAAAATCCGGAGGCAGGATATGAAACAACTGAGGATTTAAAAAGATCCCGGCCAGGATATAACCGGTCACCTTCGGAAAACCGAAATGCTTGAATATCTCGGCAAAAATAAATCCCGAGATAAGGATCAATCCAATGGTAAACTCTACGGACATATATCTGCGCGTTTAATACAGCCTAAAAGAAGAGTAACAAAGATGCATATTTTTTTCATATCATTTTCTGCCACGGAACATATGGGTTAGGTGCAATCAATTATCTGATATCCCCCTATCCTATGAAATACCCGGCTTTGGCGAAGGTTGGCCGGGGAAATTAACCCAGAACCCGCAAAAGGAAGATAAAAGCATCTTACAATGCCCTTTTTTCTCCTTCTTTGAAAATGAATTCCGTCAGATAGGCAAATGCAATAATTCCGAATACGATATATATACCCACAGGATTTGAGAGTAGTTCCTGATATATGATCGCAACCAAAGCCATTATACAAAGTATAGCCCCCGTAAGAGATATATATTTATTGGATTGTGTGAGACGGGCCAGTTTAAAATTGGAAAAATTCACCAGGGCAAAAATGAATAAAAACCCGGTACTCCCCGCAGTCGAAATACTTTCCAGATTGAGTAAATTAGCAATGATCAGCGTCAGGATTGTCGTAACTAATAATCCAACAGGCTGATTCCAGAATATTTTGGTAAACTCATGCGGGTCTTCATCATCTTCTCCCAATTCGTAACTCACCCTGCTCCCACCATAAAGTGTGGAATTTATGGCAGAGAATGTTGATATAAGGGCTGTAATACCAATGATAACAAACCCTATCTTCCCCAACGTGGGTTCGGCAGCCACGGCCAGGACATATTCCTGTGCTTTACCTATCTGACCAAAAGAAACCGAACCCACCGTAATGATCGCGATCAAGATATAAAGAGCCACCACGCTCAGGACCGAGATATAAAATGCTTTAGTTACATTCTTTTGGGGGTTTTTGAGATTGGGAACTGCATTTGCAATCAATTCAAAGCCTTCGTAAGCGACAAATATGATCATTCCCCCACTCACTAATTTGAGTGCAGGAGACCAGCTGGCCAAAGATAACTGAGCGACATCAGGGCTCTTAAAAAGCCCATAAAAGCCAATAACTATGAACCCACTCAATATTATCATTTTTGTAAAAACAGCAAAAGACTCTGCTATGCTGACAGCTTTAAAACTGATATAATTCAGATAGGCCGAGAACAAAATGATACCACTCAGGTAAATGTGCTTGTCCATAGTGTAATCCCCGGTGATCCTGATCAATTTTGCGCCATAGGAACCAAAGGCTGAAGAGTAAAGGCACAGCATAACAATATAACTGATCCACAACAGGTTATTTGTTCCGCCACTAAACACATTCCTGCCAAAACCTTTATTTATAAAATGTACCGTGCCTCCCTTGTCAGGAAAATTCAGGGAAAGCCTTGCATACGAATAAGCCGTCAGAGATGCAATAATACCTGCGATCAGGAATGCCATAGGAGTACCTCCCCTGGCAAAATTAACAGCAAGCCCTAAAACTGCAAAAATACCTCCGCCTACCATACCGCCAATACCTATGGCTACCGCATCTTTCAGTCCTATCTGATCTTTTTTCATTTGCATCTGAGACGATAAATCAGACAAATTGCGTCATATCCTGCAAATCCCCCACCATAAATCAAAATTATTGCATGAATCCGGATGATCTTTCAATCCAGACCCAGCTCGTCTGCAATATCATCGATCTGACTTCTCTCTCCGCTTTTATAATGAATATATGTTGGGATCAATGCCAGGATTAAAGATACCGGTATTATCCAAAACACATTAATTATATAAGAGGCATAAAGGTCTGTAAATGTAAAAATTGTCAGGAACAAGAGTAAGTACAAAGCATAAATAATGATCATCTTTTTGAAGGGGAATTTACGTTTTTTGTGCTTGTTCTTTTTTGTCTGATCCATATGATTACTATTTTATATTGATCTTCCAGGTACCCATTAACTGTATCCAATCCAACCCTTTTTTATCGTAGTTGTAATATTCTATATTTACAGGTATGTGTGTATCGATAATATATTCTACTATTTTATTGTCCTCCAGAATATCAAATAAAGAATTCGATTTGATCTTGTTAAGAGAATAGCTCTTTTCCAGATATCTTACAACACTGTTTCTGCCATCGGTATAAGTAGTATCTTTTATCTCTTCTCCGAATTTTTCAATTAGTTTCCTGCCTACGGCCTCCATACCTGCCCCACCTGTCAGATCAATACAGAGATCCTCCTGCAGGTCAGACACCATGAATTTTGTTTTGGCTATGATCAGGTCCAAAGAATGTAACTGCCTTTTCAAACTCTCATGTTCTGATAACAATTTTATTTTTTCTTTTCTGATAAGCTCTTTATCCGACACTTTCAACTCCTCCGGATGTTTCAGATAGAGTCTCTCAAAAATCATCTTTGTTTTTTCAAGCCATCTGTCCAGATCTTCCCGGGCAACAGACTCTTTAGATACATCTGCCGTATTATCTGCCGGATGATCCTCAACCAGGGTCAGCAAGTAGTTTACCTTAACCAGGTTATTTTTTATCTTATCATGATCTTCCTCAAATTCCTTTAATAGCTTTTTTAAGGCATCTATATCTTTTTTTTGATGATGAAAGATGATCGTTCCGTCTTTCTCTTGTATCACTCTTTCGAGGTCGGCTTTTGAGATCATAGTATTTGTTTTTTAACTGTGTAAATATAAAGCCAAAATTAGCAATATAAAAGCACAGGTACTTTTTATTGCTGATCGATCAAGGATTTCTTGCATACAGGGTGCTGTCACGATGCCCTTTGTTCTCGTTCCGGCTCATATCTCTCCGTCCAGTGATTTTTTGATCACTTCAGCTTTACTGTGGACCTGAAGTTTCTTATAGATATTTTTGATATGAGAGCGTACTGTTTCCAGTGTTATGTACTGCTTATCAGCGATCATCTTGTAACTGAGTCCGTCCACCAGGCATAACACGATCTCTTTTTCCTTTTGGGTCAGGGGGGAATCTTTTTTCCCTCTTTTGTCCGCCTGAAAGAAGTTCACCACTTTCCGGGCTATCTGGGGGGACATACATGCCTCTCCCCTGTGCACGATCTCGATGGATTCTTTTATTTCACTAAAAGGCGTGTTTTTCAACAGATATCCGGAGGCGCCCGCACAAAGGGACTGAAAAATCCTGTTGGGATCATTGTAAACGGTAAGCATCAGAATGTTCACCCGGGGAAAGCGTTCTTTTACCAGTTTGATACCACTGATTCCTGACATACCCGGCAGTCCGATATCCATGAGGATCACATCCGGTACATTCTCTTCATTCAATTGATGCAAAAAGCACTCAACTGAATCTTTTGCTACCGGACAAAACATCCCGGGCTGGGCATCGATAAATTCCTGCAGACTTTCCCTGACAAATGAATCGTCTTCTACAATGGCAACGTTTATCATGCTTTAATTATACACCATTAAAAGGGTCAAAACAATCCCATTAACATGGGATTTATGTTCACAATCTTTTCATCCTTAAAATAATCCTTACCCCCTGATCCGTATTTATTTCCAACTTCGCCTTAAGCCTTTCGGCTCTCATCCTGATATTTTTCAGGCCATTCCCTTTTTTTACTTTGTCCGGATCAAATCCTTTACCGTTATCCCGTATTTCCATGGTAAATCCTCTTTCCGTATTGTTCAGTTTAATATTGACTTCTGTAGCATTGGCATGTTTTACAATATTATTGATCACTTCCTTGAAAATATAAAAGATATTTTGCCGGTAATCCACCGGAATTTTTTTCTTCTTTCTCATCCCATGTTGCTGAAACTCCACTTTTACATTTTTCATGGAGAAAGCGGTATAAACAAAATCCTGCATCCTGTCGGTTAGTTGGACCAGGGTATCGTTACGTGCATCAATAGACCATATGATATCGCTCATCGTCGAAATGATATCCCTGCTGATATGGCCGATGGTTTTGGACAGGGTTATCATTCTGTTATGTTCTTTTGTGGTCTGCATTTGTTCGGAAGCAATGGATATCCGTGTAAGTGCCGACCCGACGTCATCATGCAGGTCGGAGGCTATGCGCACACGTAACCTTTCCACAGCCAGCAGTTTCTGCAACTGCATACGATGCAAACCATACAGGATCAGCAAAAACAAAATGACCTCCAGGGTTCTGAACCACCATGTTTTCCAATAAGGAGGCTTGATCTTTATATCAATCGACAAAACATGGCTGCTCCATACCCCGTCACTGTTCGTTCCCTTTACCCGGAACACATAATCTCCCGGGCTGATATTCGTATAACTGGCATATCTCCTTGTGCCGAAAAAAACCCAATCCTTATCCACTCCTTCCATCTTATAGGCATATTTTATTCTGGCAGGCTGGGTAAAATCAAGAGCAGCAAATTCAAAAGAGAAAAAGTTTTGTTTATAGGTCAGGATGATTTTTTTTACTCCCTGGAGGGCTTTGTCAAATTTCATTTCCCTGTTAAAAACCTTGAAGCTGGTTAGTACAACAGTGGGTTCGTACGTGCTTTCGCGTATCTGTTCCGGATGGAACATATTAAATCCTTTGATACCGCCGAATATCAATGTTCCGTCTCTTAGTCTTAAGCAGGAATGACCGTTAAACTCATTGCTCTGCAATCCGTCATGAATATCAAAATTCTTTATCTGTCTGGTAACGGGGTCATAACGGCTGATGCCCCTGTTTGTACTGATCCATAAACGTCCGGCGTTATCTCGTAAAATGCCATACACAATATTACTGGGCAGTCCATCTTTCATGGTCAGGCGCCGGAAAACAGGTTTTCCGGGCTGATCCGGGTCCATAAAACTAAGCCCTTTGCTGGTTCCCACCCATACCATTCTGCCAGATGAATCCACCGTCTCCCTGATCACATGAACGATATTCCCGGCAATAGCAAGGGTATCCGTTTCATCGGCAGGATAAGCCGTAAAACGTAACGTATGCATATCCAGCGAATACAGGCCGATCCCCCATGTCCCTATCCACAGAACTCCTTTTGTATCCGGCCATAGTGTAAGCAGGGAGTTTCCGGGGAAGTTCCCTCCGGAACGACTCGCACTGTTAAAAGTCATCGCTTTGTCTGCTGTCAGATCGTAGCGTATCAATCCCACATTGTCCGTAGCAATCCAAAGAACATTTCCTGGAGAAAAACACATATCATTGATATATTTCAGTCCTTTCTGTTCAACCTTTAAGAGTCCTTTTATGGTGTTAATGTGGGAAAAGCGACCATGAA